>DAIQQD010000170.1:0-4641 GCA_036787015.1 Chloroflexota bacterium | reverse complement strand
GGTGGCCCGCCGCCAGTCTGGACTCGTCCAGGATGACCAGCCACTGTCCGTCTCCATTCTTCTGCGCCTTGAGACTGCCTCTCTTGATGCGCTTCCTGACTGCCTCGGTCGATATGCCCAGTATTCTTGCTGCTTCGCCGATCTCTAAGGTGCGTTCTGTCATCTGACTAGACCAGTCCTCCTCAGTGTCCTTTCTCCGTCCTGTGCGTAACCATCATAGCATGTCAGGTTGAGAAAGAGCTAGACGTCCAGACCGCTGCTTTCTGGACGATTCGTCTGATTGCCCCGTGTGAAGGGAGGGTATCCTTGGAAGGACTGACTACGGACGTTTGGGTGTGGGCCAGTCCAGTGGCAATCAACGCATGATACCGAAGGAGATGTACGACGAGTCGATGGGCCGTTGTCTAGCTGGAAGGACGGTCGGAACTGTACAGGTGACAAGCCACCCGGTGGCCTTTGGCCACTTCGACAAGCGGGGGCACCGTGGTGGCGCATGGCTCAAAGACCTTGAAACAACGGGGGTGGAAGACGCAGCCCGCTGGGGGATTGAGTGGGCTTGGCACCTCGCCCTTGAGCACTATGACAGAGCGCTGGGCCTCTACGTGTGGGTCGGGTATGGGCACTGCTGAGAGAAGCGCCTGGGTGTATGGATGGAAAGGTGATTCATAGAGCTCGTCCCGATCGGCTAACTCCACTAGCTTTCCCAGATACATGACGGCTACCCGATCGCTGATGTGGCGCACAACCGACAGGTCGTGAGAAATGAAGAGATAGGTGACGCGGAACTTCGCCTGCAAGTCCTCCAGGAGGTTAATGATCTGAGCCTGGATGGAGACGTCCAAGGCGGAGATGGGCTCATCACACACAATGAAATTGGGATTTAGAGCCAACGCCCGGGCGATTCCCAGACGCTGGCGCTGGCCACCGCTGAATTCATGCGGGTAGCGGTTGGCCATGTAAGGAGCCAAGCCAACGATGTCCAGAAGCTCCTCGATTCTCTCTCTACGAGCGCGCCCTTTGGGCACGCCATGTATTTTCATGGGCTCACCGATGATATCGGAAGCGGTGAAACGAGGATCCAGAGAATCGGAGGGGTCCTGGAAGATCACTTGGAGCTTCTGGCGCAAGGGGCGCAGTTGCTTGTTTGGCATTCTGCACAGATCGTTTCCTTCAAACAGAATCTCGCCTGATGTAGGTCGATACAGCTGCAGAATACACTTGCCCAGCGTCGTCTTGCCGCAACCGCTCTCTCCGACCAGGCCTAGAGTCTCTCCTCTGACGATATCCAGGGAGACATCATTCACAGCTTTGATCTCAGCGGTCTTCCTCTGCAGCAAGATGCCCGAGGTCACCGGGAAGTACATCTTCAGGTTCTTGATCTCTACCAGCATCTCGTCCATCGGCCCGTCAATCCTTGCCTGCTATTCGACAGGACGTGTAGTGCCCTGGCGCGACTTCTATGAGTTCGTAGGCTCCCTCTTTGCACTGGTTCTGCACCCTGGAACAGCGGGGGTGGAAGGGGCAACCCAGCGGCGGCGCGATGAGGTCAGGCGGCTGACCCTCTATCGGCACCAGCCGGGCCGTTCGGGGCTCATCAAGGCGGGGCACGGATGCGATCAGTCCCACGGTATAGGGGTGACGCGGGTCATGGTAAACGTCCTCTGCTGATCCCGTCTCGACAATCCGGCCCGCGTACATCACGTACACTCGGCGGGCATAGCGGGCCACTATCCCCAGGTTGTGGGTAATGAGGATGATGGCAGTATCCAGGTCTTTCGTGATGTTGTGGAGCATCTCCAGCAGCTGCGCCTGGATAGTGACATCCACTGCTGTGGTGGGCTCGTCGGCGATGATGAGTTGGGGCTGGCACGAAATGGCCATGGCCATCATGACGCGCTGACGCATGCCACCGCTGAATTTGTGGGGATAGTCCTTGACTCGACGCTCTGCTTCTGTGATGCCAACACGTTCCAGAAGACGGATCGCCTCGTCAAGGGCCTCCTGACTCTTCATTCCCCGGTGGATCTCCAGCGCCTCTGTCATCTGTCGCCTTATGGTTAGGACTGGGTTCAGCGAAGTCATAGGCTCCTGGAATATCATGGCTATCTGGGATCCTCGCACCTTCCGAATGGCCTGTCTGGGCAGCTTGAGCAAGTCGGTGCCATTGAAGTTCACCTGCCCTGATACGATCTTCCCGGGGGGATCCTGGATGAGGCGAACTATGGACAGTGCGCTCACCGTCTTGCCGCAGCCACTTTCCCCCACCAGGGCAATGACCTCTCCTCTGTCCACCTCGTAGGAAGCATGCTCCACAGCCTTGACCACGCCGTCCTGCGTGTGGAAGTGTGTCGAGAGATCCCGAACCTCAAGCAAAGTACTCACTTCTAACGCCTTTCCCTTGGGTCAAGGGCATCCCTGAGTCCGTCGCCCAGGAAGGTGAAGGCGAGCATGAGAATACCCACGGCTATTGCCGGGAACACTACCAGGTAGGGTGCACCGAAGATGTTCTGGTAACCGTTGTATATCATGGTGCCCCAACTTGGTGTGGGTGGTTTCACTCCGATGCCGATATAGCTCAGGGCTGCCTCAGCAAAGATGGCCCGGGGTATGCCGAAGGTTATCAGGACGATAATCGGACCCAGGGAATTAGGCAGCAGGTGGCGCACCGTAATATACGGGCCTGATCCACCCATGGCTCTGGCGGCGGTGGCGAAGTCGCGCTGTTTCAGCGTGAGAATTTGCCCGCGGACCAAACGTGCCACGTTGACCCAGGCCACCAGACCGATGGCCAGGAAGATCATGTAGATACTGCCCCCAAGGATGGCCCGGATGAGGATGATGAGCAGGAGATCGGGGAAGGCATACACTATATCGACAAAACGCATCAGCAGATTGTCCACCCTGCCGCCGGCGTAACCAGCCAATGCGCCTATTGGCAGGCCGATAGCCAAGACTATCAATTGGACGAATATCCCCACAGCCAAGGACGTCCGGGCTCCATAGAACAGCCGCGTGAACACATCCCGGCCCAGCCCATCGGTGCCCAGGAGGTGGGCATGGCTTGGTCCCTCCAAGACGGCGTTCAGATTCTGCTCGTCGAATTCGTAAGGGCTGATCAGTGGCACGATAATCGATGCCAGGGCGAGCGATATGATAAGGACAGCCCCCACCACCGCCAGGCGATTGCGCCGGAGCCTTACAAAGGCATCACCCCACAAGGTGTGGTGCGGTCGGGCTGATTCCGCTGCTATAGCCAATTCCTAATTCCTCAATCGTATCGTATGCGGGGGTCCACCACTCCGTAGAGGACATCTACTACGTAGTTGGCTACGGCTATGATGAAGGCATAGAAGAGGGTGGTTCCCATGATAAGCCCATAATCCCTTTGGGCGATGCCCTGGACGAACAGGCGGCCGGTCCCCGGGATAGAGAAAACGCTCTCGATGACGACAGAGCCGGTGATGAGAAAAGCCAGCTCCGGTCCGATGACGGTCATTACCGGTATTAGTGCGTTACGCAGAGTGTGGCGCACCAGCACTACGTACTCTGCCAGGCCTTTTGCGCGGGCGGTACGGATGTAGTCCTGGCGAAGCACGTCCAGCATGCTAGCCCTGGTGACTCTGGCGATGTAGGCGGCGGGCAGGGCAGCCAAGGCGAAGGCTGGCATGATCACGTGATCGATGGTTCCCCATCCCCCTGTGGGCAGAAGGTGGAGCGACACTGAGAAAATCAGCACCAGGAATATGCCCAGGACGAAGCCGGGGATACTGGCGAAAAGCGTGGAGAAGAACACCGCTATGTAGTCGATAATCGAGTTCTGCTTGAGGGCGGCCGCCATGCCTAACGGAACGCCGATGAGGATGGCTATGAGAAAAGCTACCCCGCCGAGCGTGGCAGTCTTGGGCAGGCCATCGAGAAGGATTTCGGTGACACCCCGGTCTTGATATGAATATGAAACACCAAGGTCGCCTTGCAGGACATTCCACATGTAGCTGCCGAACTGGACGAAGTAGGGCTTGTCCAGACCATACTTCTTGTTGAGGTTCTCTATGACTTGGGGAGCTAGCTCCTTCTCTCTGTCCCATGGTCCGCCCGGCACCAGGTGCATCAGGGAGAAGGTAATGAAGGCAACGGCGATCAGTACGAGGACTATCCAGAACAGGCGGTTCAGAGAGTACTTCAGCACCCGCAGACCCCACTCATCCTAATCAGGGGGCCTTGAGGCTACCTCAAGGCCCCCTTCTGTCTGCGATTCTACCACAGATCCGTAGCGGAAGTGGGCTATTCTGATTCCATGTACACTAAGTTCCAGAACAGGTCGCCCGGGCACTGATGGTCAAGGCCGGTGGTCACCAGTCCCTTGACACTGGGCTTTACCAGCCAGAACCGCTCGCGGAAGAACATGGGCACGATAGGGACATCATCGACTATCATTTCATGAGCCTCCGCGTATTTCGCCAGCCGCTCGTCGTTGTCCAGTTCCAGCGCAGCCTCGTCGCAGAGTTCGTCGAAGTCGGCGTTGCTGTAAAGGGTGTGGTTGTTCCCGGCACCGGTCCCGAAGATGTCGGGCAGCCAGTTGTCGGGATCGGGATAGTCAGCGCCCCAGCCAAACCAGGCCCACTGATGCTGCTCGGCGTTCAC
>DAIQQD010000001.1:24920-40858 GCA_036787015.1 Chloroflexota bacterium | reverse complement strand
TTCGCATTTATGCGCAACATCTAATTATAGAAGCCCTCAAACCGGCTGTCAATAGCAGTCTGTGTGGTTTTACACTTTCGTTTGACAGCAGACAGGGGTATCCGTCTGGCCCCACCCGGCCAGCGCTTTCGTTGCTGGCGGTGGGGAACACTGCAGGATGTTGGGTTAGGTCTCCTTGTCCCTGGAGCCCCTGGGTTTCGGCAGGCGCAGGCAGAGGAGCGCCAAACCCCGGCTAGTATCCCCCCCTCGAAGACACTGCCCGCTACCCTGAAGACCACCTGGTAGGCCTCGTGCTGCCAGCCTTGTCCATAATGAGTGGCGCCAACTATGCAAACCGCCTGGGCAACGCCCAGGATGACGACCGCAGCGCCTCCCTTGGACAAAAGGCTGGCGACCGCAACAGGACGTCGGTAGACATTGTTTGATCGCGCTGTGGCCAAGGTGCCCAGACCGACCAGAACCCCCGCGTAGAAAACGCCAGTGCCGACATACAGAAGGATCGTTTCGGCAATCCCCCATTTGTCCCAGGTGGCATCTGAGTCGCCGAAGACTGCTGCGATGAAGAACACCAAACCGGCAAAAAAGAGAAGGCCGACAGAGACTGCCACAAGAAGGAGGTTATTGGGCGAGCCAGGTGTGATGGAGCCTTCGTCGTCATCCGGCTGGCCCGGTCCGGCTCCCATCCGCATACTATCCTGTGATGCCTTGCTGTGCTCTATCTCGCTCTGGTCTTTCTGGTTCACACGTCTCCTTTCCTGGCAACAATAGTGACTGAATGGCTGGATTCCTGATCGAGTAGTTCCTCTGCATCTGTGATGTTGGCACTTCTACGCTGCGGAGTCGACTCGCGGTAGGGTCTGTGGGACACACTGGATCCCAACGTTCTAAATGGCACCGACGCTGTCCGTGTGCTAACATGAAAGCTGGCGTTGTGCGTGGCGATGGGCATCAGTCAGCTTGGTTCCAAGAAAGTCACCATGTTCTGCGGCAAGGGTGGGGTCGGCAAGACCACATCCGCCGCGGCCACTGCACTCCACCATGCCATGAACGGCCAGAAGACCCTCATCATATCCACGGACTTCACACCTTCTCTGCGGGACATCTTCGAGGTTGACTCCCCGGCCAAACCGGCCATGGTCACTGAGAACCTCTTTCTGGACGAGATCAGCTATGACAACGTCAAGGTGCTCTGGGACAGGAAGTTCGGTCCGCAGGTGTATGACCTGTTCTCCACTTTTGTTGACATCGAGTACCAGGATTTCGTTGGCTATGTGGCCACCATGCTTCCTGGGATCAGGGATGAGTTCATGGTGGACTACATACGAGAAGTCAGCGAATCCGGGGAGTATCAGAGGGTGGTGTGGGACACTGCCCCTGCCGGACAGACCCTTGGCTTGTTGCGAATGCCATCCCTGATGAATCACCACCTCAAGCCAGCCGCCAGGATATACTCCTCACTCAAGTCCACCCATAACCTGAAGCGCTCCGTTCTGGGAGTGATCAAGGATTGGGAGCAACTGTCTGACAAGGACATGGCTTTCCTGAGGCAGGAAGTGCAGTTCAATCTGGTGACGATAGCCGAGGCTCTGGCGGTACGCCAACTCCATGATATCTTCGAGGAGTTCAGAAGCTACGGATTGGGCATCAACCACATAGTCATCAACCAGGTGGTTGAAGATGCTGACTCCCCGTTTCTGCGCCGAAAGGCACAGTTGCAGCAGAAGTACATTGCCGAAGTGGAAGGCGGCTATGGGACCGGCTCCACCAGGGTGCCCCTGTTCCCCTATGAGATACAGGGAGTGGAGCGGCTCAGAGAAGTGGAGAGAAAGCTGTTCGGTTCTGGTTCCTGATATCGGAAGAGGCTTGCCTCGACCTCGTGTCAGTCCCTCTTTATGTGACCAGCAAGCAGGCTAGTGCAGATTTAGCTGTTTTTTGGCCTGAAGACGCCGTGGAATTTGGCATTTGGACGGCCATGTGAGGAGCCTGCCAAGCAAGGGTGGGGGGCAACCTTGCTCCTAGCCTGCTTGCTGATACACTCTCTAGACACCTAGCTCAACCTCTATGCTGTCTCTCTGCCTTGAGGACAGCGGTACTCACGCACAACTACGCCCGTAGTTGTCGAGATGGCCTCTCCGGATGCTGGCGCCGCAATGGACCAACGCCCTGCGATGCTCTGGCGGAACGACAAAGGAGAGTCCCACCATAGTAACCCCAATTGGCGTAGTCACCGGCTCCGGAAGGAGAACCATAGCCAAACCGGCAACTCGCAATGCTCTCTGCAAACGGCTCCGAGGCTTCATTATTGCTCTTATCCTGTTTGTCTTCTTCATGATGTCATCCCCATCTCCACGCACATCCCGCGATCCAACTACTGATGCTGCCGGGCTGAACCCGAGCTGCGGCAGTCGGCCCATCTCCGTCTTATCGCGACATAACGGTTGCCTTGTACTATCGTTGGGTTCATCGGTGGTCTGTTTGTTCTCACGGCTCTTAGAGCCCAGTTGACGGCCGGCCCGTCAAGGCCGCCTTCCGTCGATGTGCGGCAGTTGTCTTTCTCTGTAGTCTCCGTGGTCATGATGCCTTCAATCCCTCTATGTCTGATCAGGTCGGTCCGTCATGCCCTGTGACACGCGGCGCTCTGTCTCCGGGTTTCCGATCCGGCAGACATCACCTTCTGGCCTGACGAACTAGACTTGAGTCCTCACAATATCAATGGCTATTATGCACATCAGCACCACCACCATTCCCCACACCATCACGTCAGTCCTGCTTGTCATAGCTCCTCCCTTCTCTCGCTCCCTGGTCATTCAACATGTTGCCGCTGAGAGAAGCAGCCATTCCTTCTCGGCAGCGCGGGTCTCAGTTGCCCGTTGAGAGCTGGGGACTCGATCTCGAGGCCAACCCTGCGCGGCTACCCCGGATGTCATCTCTCGTCTAGGTGCGGCGGGCCCAGAACTCCCCTCTGGCCAGTGCCAGGAAGACCGCGTTGCCCAGGAACAATATGCCCAGAATGAAGGGGAATATCTTGGCCTGCGGCGTAGTAAACATGACCCAGTCGCTGATACCGGACATAGAGAAGAAAAGTATCAAACCCGCCATCATGTTCATCCATGATAGTAACTGTGACATCTTCCAGCCTCCTTCACTTGTTACTCTTAGTTGCCTTTTCTTGATTCAACCTGAGAACCAGTACTGGTCATGGCCCATAACGTCATTGAAAGAGCTTGGTGGCGTAGGCCATGCTCAACCTGGTGAGTTTGCCTTGTTGTGCCTGGGCCTGCTGTGGCTGGGTTGGGGAGGCCTTGGTGTTCTGCTTCAATTGAGCAAACCATGTACTGCCCGCCGCCGGGTCTATGCCGGTGGCCACCAGGTTTATTTTGACCTTTCCGATCAGCTCCTGTTTGGGCAGATTCATGCCAAAGAATATCAGGGCCTTTGGATCGGCGTTCTTTGAGATCAGACTGGCAGCTTTCTCCACTGACCCGAGTGTCAGGTCGGGGCCGCCGGAGAAGCAGAACAGGACTCCCTTGGCACCCGTGACGTGGGTCTCCAGCAAAGGCTCAAAGATGACTTCCTGAGCGGCATGCTCAGCGCCGTTGGGCCCCTCCCCTCGTCCGGTGGCCATGAGGGATATCCCCGGTATGCTCATCACTCTCTTGACGTCAGCCATGTCCACGTTGATCTCTCCGGGGACGTTTATCAGTTCCGATAGGGCCATGATCCCCTCGGAGACCACGGCATCAGCGGCGGCGAACGCCTTCGAGATCGGCACGTCGTGGTCGCCCAGGCGCAGCAAGTGGTCATTGGGAACGATGATAGTGGAGTGGACTTTTTCCATGAGAGTCTTCAGGCCGGTGAAGGCTACTTCGGACCTTCTGTAGCCTTCGAACGTGAAAGGCGTGGTGACCACGGCGATCACCAGTGCGCCGCTCTCCTTGGCAATATCGGCTACCACGGGCGCGGAGCCTGTGCCGGTGCCTCCGCCCATGCCGGCAGTAATGAATATCAGGTCAGCTCCCCTGCATGCCTTTTGCAGTGCCATCTTGTTCTCTCTGGCGGCGGCCTCGCCGACTCTGGCGTCGCCTCCGGCGCCGAAGCCCTGGGTCAGATGCGAGCCGATCTGAATAGTATGGCCAGCATGGCCTTGGGAAATCAGTTCCAGGGATTTGACATCGGTGTTGATTACGATGTAATCCAGTCCTCCGATGTTGCAAAACTGCATCATGCGTCTAACGGTGTTGCAGCCGCCCCCACCCACCCCGATGACCTTGATGTGGGCGATTATCCTGTTGTCGGAGCCGTCCCCTCCCCTTGGTCTGAATGTCCCCTCTAACATTCTCGATCTCTCCTCTTTCGAATTTCCGTCTTCAGGCCCTTCTCAGGAGTTGGCTTGAGTTTGGCGCGACCGGACAATGCAGCCCGTTCTCACGCCAACTCCTGTGCCAGTGTCACACCAGGAACGAAGATCAGCTTCTGCTGTCGCGGTCTCGCGATCCGCCCATGACCAGGTATACTGAGCTGGCAATCGCCAGTATGCCAGCGATGCAGACAACCACCTTCGCGGCGATAGTGTCGAATTGATTCCAGTCGGAGATGCTTGTCAACAGTCGACTGAACACGCCCGACAGAATGAGTGATAAAAGGCAGAAACCTGCCAGGACATTGAGCCAACCTATAACACGTGTCATTTACGACTACCTCCTTTTCAGCCTATTCGATTGGCGTGAGCCTGCTCTAGTACCTGCGATTGCTGCCGGCGTCGTTCAGGCTTTTCCCGATCCTCGAAAGCCATCCCTTTGCCTGTGTGGCCGCTGACTGTGCCGGCGATGACTGTTGTGACGAGGAATGGCTGGGCGCAGTGGCAACTCCCGTCGTAGCATAAGCCGGGTTAATAGCCTTTATGCCGGTGGCAATGAGAGTGACCTTGGCCTTCCCTCTGAGTTCCTCGCTCAGGGTGGCCAAACCGAACTTGAAGTGGCACCCGGGATCACACTCGCGGCTCACCATGGTGCCGGCCTCGGTTATCTCGGTGAGGGTGAGGTCGGGCCCGCCGGAGAAGCTGACCAGAAGCCCCTTGGCACCACTCATCTTCACATCAACCAGAGGATTGGTCATGGCCTGTTCCGTGGCATCCATAGCCGGATGCGAACCCTGGCCCTGACCGATGGCCATAATGGTTACGCCTGGAATACCCATCACTCTCTTCACGTCGGCCATGTCCACGTTGATCTCTCCGGGGACGTTGACCAGTTGGGAAACGCTCACAATACCTTCGCACACCACGTCGTCAGCCATCTTGAAGGCCTCGGATATGTTCGTGTTGTGCTCGGCATACTGCAGCAGCTTGTCGTTGTGGATGATGATCATATTGTCGACAACGGTCCTGAGGTCTTGAAGGCCTCCGAATGCCACCTCCGTCCGCTTCTTGCCTTCGAAGGTGAAGGGAGTTGTCACCACTGCGATCACCATGGCTCCGGAATCCTTGGCGATTCTGGCTACTACCGGAGCAGCGCCGGTACCCGTGCCTCCGCCCATACCCACAGCGATGAATACCATCTCTGCGTCTTTGACTGCTCTCTTGAGGAGGAACTCGCCTTCCTGAGCAGCCTTCGAGCCGACTCTGGGATCCCCGCCAGCTCCAAAACCGTGGGTCATGTGCTCGCCGATCTGCACGGACAACGCACCTTGAATAAGATCCAGAGACTTGACATCAGTATTAGCGGCTACATATTCCACACCCGGAATCTGCCGGGCGCGCATCATGCGTCGAACGGTGTTGCATCCGCCACCACCCACACCGATCACTTTGATCATGGCGGGAACCTTGCCTCTGTCTGAGGCCCTGAAATATCCGTCCCGCATGGGTTCAATCATTCACCCGCCCTCCTTTCATTTATCTCTTATATCTCTTACTGTCACTTCTTCTGGTGGGGGAGGAGAGGACTCCTCCCCCGAGAGCTGCCACTTGTCTCAATCCTGACCAATGTGCCACCGGGGACAAGCAGAGACCTGGCTTCTTGAGGAAGCTAGGCTGCTCGACCTCGTCGCACCCCCGTCTCCTCCTCTCTGAAGGCAAGGATAATTCCATTACCCACCAGCAGCATGGAGAGGATAAACACTATGGTCTTGGATGCGGTGTTCTCAAACCAGGTCCAACCGGCAATGTCCGACAGGGCAAACATGAGAATTACCCCGACTGTCAGATTGGCCATACTCAACAAACGTGCCATACGAAGGCCTCCTTCATGTAGTACCCGATGCGCTTGCAGCCCATGCGGCGTCCGTCATGTCTGCCAGCATCAGGCCGAATGTCATGCACCGCGACGCGCTCCGGCTTCGCCCTTCACCATGCCCATGTACACTGCATTCACCAGAAGCACTATGCCCAGAATGAAGGGGAATATCTTGGCCTGTCCTGATGCATAGATGACCCAATTGGTTATGCCAGACATGGAGAAGAAGAGTATGAAAGCTGCCGCCGCATTCATCATCGATAAGAACTGTGACATTGTCCTCACTCCCCTTTCGCCAGACTACTGGCCAGCGCTTTCCTATATCTACTATCTACCAGGCAGACGACTTCTTGCCGCTGAAGAACGTCTTGACGTCCTCTTTGAGTTCGGACATCCAGTTGGTCGGCAGCGGCGGATCGATACCGGTGGCCAGAAGTGTGAGCTTCACTTCGTTTCTCATTTCCTCGGTTGGCGAAGACATGCCAAAGAACATGAGGGCACTGGGGTCCACTTCCCTGGCGATCAGATTGGCAGCGTCGTTCACTTCTCCCAGCGTCAGATCAGGACCGCCGCTGAAGTTGAACAGGACTCCTTGAGCGCCCTTCACATCGATATCAAGCAACGGGTTGGCGATAGCCATTTCAGCCGCCTCCTGGGCGGGATACCGCGACTTGCTGTCTGCTCTGCCGATGGCCATGAGCGCGCCACCAGGGATGCCCATGACGGCCTTGACATCAGCTAGGTCCACATTAATCTCACCGGGAACGTTGACCAGGTTGGACACGGCCATGATGCCCTCTGAGATTGCCTCGTCGGCCACGCCGAAGGCGTGCTGCGTGGGAGTGTGGGCATCTGTGTATTGGAGGAGACGGTCGTTGTGAATGATGATAAGGTTGTCGACTTCACTTCTCAGCCGGCGGATACCGCCCAGAGCTAGCTGGAAGCGCTTCTTGCCCTCGAACGAGAATGGGGTAGTGACAATGCCGACAACCAGTGCATGGCTCTCCTTGGCTATCGAAGCCACGATGGGAGCCGCGCCGGTGCCTGTTCCGCCGCCCATGCCGGCAGTAATGAAGACCAGCTCTGCATCCTTGAGAGCCCTCTTCAGCAGGAAGCGGCCTTCCTCAGCAGCTCGCTCTCCAACCCTGGCGTCTCCACCTGCGCCAAAGCCGCGGGTCAGGTGTTCGCCAATCTGCACTGACAGAATCTCGCCGGGAACCGAATCCAGAGACTTGATGTCCGTATTACATACTATGTATTGGCAACCAGGAGTTGGCTTCTTGAGCATGCGCTTGACTGCGTTGCACCCTCCGCCACCCACGCCGATCACTTTGAGCGGGGCCGGCACTCTCTGTTCTCTTTGATCCACTTTCTTCTCCTCCTTTTCTATATCTTCTTGTTCTGTTGGGCTGATTCCCCCAAAACCGGGCTCAGTGGCGGGGCCGGGGTTTTGGAAGTAATGCATTCTAGATCAACAAAAACGCCGTTGTCAATAGGTCCTATTGATGAAATGCCAAAAATGACCGACAAAATTAATGAACCTAAGTCCCGATTATGGCGGAATGGCTTATTGCAGCGTATGTCGTTACGAAATATATTGCATCAGCTTGGGCGATTACGGCTAAATGTGGGTTGTTGACATGTCGTTTCGTCGCGTGCTATAATCCCGAAACTGAGATTACGCTGGCAGGAGAAGGCGAAATGACGATGAAAGCCAGAGACAAGGGCCCCCGGCCGCCTTACGTGACGTATGCGACCTGGGTGCGGGTGCTCGAAGACGTGAAGGAACGGAGGCCGACACAGCTTGACGGGAGCTACTTTCGCGAGTTGGGGCTTTCCGACAGTACAGGTGTTACGGTGAGGGCAGCTTTGTGGTTCTTGGGGTTGGTGGAGGGGGACAATATGCCGACGGAGAATCTGTTGGAACTGGCGAAAGCTGAGGGAGATGACCGAAAGCGTCTGATTAGGCAAATTGTTGACGAAGCGTACGAACCGATTGTTGGTGCGGTCGATTTGGAGCACGCCACGATGGGGCATCTTCTGGATTCGTTCAAGCGGGCTGGTGCGGAGGGCAACGTGGGCCACAAGTGTGTCACCTTCTTCTTGGCGTTGGCGAAGGACGCAGGTATGACGCTTTCGCCGAGCCTGCTGACCAAATCTCGGGTGGGTGCAGCGCAGAGGCGAGAGTTCGCCGGCGGAGTTGGCGGGCGTGGAGCATCGAACGTGCAGAGGAGCAGGTCAGGCAGGAAGAGCGTCGGAGCCGGGCCCAGCCATCTGGCCAGCAAGCTGCCGGCATTCGACCCAGGTTGGCCCAAGGAAGTCAGAGAGGAGTGGCTGGCGCATCATCGCGCTCTGCAGACTACCATGGCTCTGATGGAGAAATTCCCGACTCTCAATGCTGATTGGTCGGACGAGGTCAAGGCCAAGTGGTTTGATAGCTGGCAGGAACTCCTGAACCGAAACCTGGTTCCGCCGGCAACAGAGTAGCGGCTACTCCAGAGTCCCCTGCAACGCGAAGGCGCTGGTCTTGTCTATCCTCACTCTCGCCAATTGCCCCATCATGCTGGCTCTGCCGGCGAAGAAGACCAGCTTGTCCCCTCTTGTCCGTCCGCACCACTTTCCCTTCTTCTGATCCTCCACGAGGACTTCTACGGTCCAGCCCATGAATGTGGTGTTGATTTCGGCGGCTATCTCATTCTGCATGGCTTCGGCTTGGACACGGCGGGTTTCTTTCTCTTCAGGGCTGATGTCGTCTCTGAGATTCCTGGTCGCGCTGGTTTCCGGACGCGGAGAGTAGGCGGCGATGTGCACCTTGTCGAAGCGTGTTTGACGCAGCACTTCCATCGTCCTACCGAACTGCTCATTGGTCTCTCCGGGGAAGCCGACGATCACGTCGGTGCTCAGAGCCACGCTTGGTACAGTGCGGCGGATGTCGTCGACGAGTTCGCCGTACTGTTCCGCAGTGTATCCCCTCTTCATGGCTTTGAGAATGTCGTTGTCGCCACCCTGGATAGGCAAACTGATATGCTCGCAAACCTTGTTCAGATCGGCGACGGCCCTGATCAGCTTGGGGCTCATGTAGCTGGGGTGGCTGGTCAGAAAACGAATACGAAGCAGCCCTTCGATGCCGTTCAATGCGGCCAGCAGGTCGGCCAAGTCTGGCTTAGAAGGCAGGTCATGCCCATAGGCATCGACGATCTGTCCGAGGAGGACAACCTCTTTGGCACCGCGCTGAACCAGGTTCTGAACCTGACAGCAGATCTCGTCGAGATTCCGGCTTCGCGCCCTGCCGCGGCGATAGGGGACCACGCAGTAGGTGCAGAAGCTGTCGCAGCCGTGCATGATCGGGACGTATGCACTCACGGGAGGCTTCTGCGGAACCGAGTCCTCTACCTGATTCAGGCTCGGCAGCCCATGGCTCTCACCCCACTTCGAGAAGACCTCCCATTGCTGAGGACGGAAGAAGAGGTCCACCCACGGGAAGCGATCCTTCAGGTCGTCAGTCCGGGAATCGACCATGCAGCCGGTGAGGGCGATGGTGATGTCTGGACGGCTCTTCTTGAGCCCTTTCAGTGACTTGAGCCTGTTGACGACTTTGACTTCGGCGTGCTCTCTCACCACACAGCTATTGAGCAGAACGAGATCAGCCTCATCGGCGGTTTCTGTCTGAGTGAGGCCGGCACGCCCCAGGTAGTTGGCGAGGTGATCGGAATCGGCCTTGTTCATCTGGCAGCCGATAGTCCAGATGTAGTACTGCTTCATGGCTGTCTCGTCTCCGGACGGAGTGCCCCAGGGGGCTTGGTAAAGGTAATGGGTTTGATGGGGGGTATCATGGCTATTCGAAGGGGGTTGCTGATCCTGGCGGAGGGAGTGGGATTCGAACCCACGACGGAGGTTTAAGCCCCCGTAAGCGCTTAGCAGGCGCCCGCACTAGACCACTATGCGATCCCTCCCGTGATCAACCCGCAGGCCTCGCGCTCGCTTGAGGGCTGCTGTCCTGCGCATACTGGGTGCCCCAGATTTCCACTTGGGCACCCTGGTGTTTGTCCATCAAAGCTTGTCTGATCCGGTTGCGGTCGTCCTCGTTCTCTATTATCTCGACTTGCGACACGGGTGGCACGCTCCCTTTGCTGCGTGTGTGCCTCCGGACGAGGAAGCCCGGCACCTGGATGTAGCCCCAACAGCAGGCCCCGCCACAGCAGGGCCTCTCCAATCGGGCCGTTCCCATGACGTAGAGAACTTCCCGCCCTTTGTACGGCATGGTGAATTCCTCGACGGCGGTGTAGAATCCGGCCCGGCCCTGTATGTCCTCGCCCAACTCCGCGTGTGCGTAATCTATGATCATGAGATTCTCTCTGAAAGTCCGCGCTTCATTATAGCACAAGGAGACTGATTGATGGCATGCTTGGCGAAAGCCGCCGGGCTCTCATAGGCCGATCTCACGATGATCCAGGTATGCTAGCCACAGAGCACCTTGATCACCTCTGGGATAAGGAGGCGAGCCAGGTCGCGGCGGCTGCCGCCGCACAGAACCGCAATGAGCCTTCCTGAGCACAGCTCATCGGCCGCCTGCTTGAGTTCCCGTGCCAGACGCACGTGGCAGTCGGGCGTGAGCCCTATGTCCCCGTATTCCCCCTGCGTTCCGTCATAGCCCCAGTTCCAGAAAAGGCAGTCCGGCCGGAAGGCTCTGGCGCGTGGGATGAAGCTCTCTCGGACCAACTGCATGTAGCTGTCGTCGTCTGTTGTCCAAGGCACCTCGACGTTGACTTTGTTCTTGCTCTCAACAAAGCTACTGGGGCAGTAGCAGACGTAGAGAACGTCTGCATCATTCTCAAAGACCTGCCACGTGCCGTTGCCGTGGTGAGCGTCGGTGTCAATAATGGCAGCCTTCTTCGCGCCGAACCGGTGCCTCAGCTCATGTATGGCGATGGCGGTGCCGTTGAAGTAGCAGCCGCCACCGAAGAAGCTGGTGCCGGCATGATGGTCGCCATAGCCGGTGAAGACGAAGGCATTGTCTATCTCCCCACCCCATATCCTGACCGCCGCGGCCACGGTGCCGGCGGCTGAGAACAGCGCTCCCTGGAAGGCGCCAGTGGCCTTCACCTGCCTGATCATCTGGGGCGTGTGGACTTGGGAGAGGGTCTCCTCGGGTATGGGTTCCAGCTCGAAAGAAGAGGCTGGTTTGGATGGATAGAAGGCGTCGAAGAGAAAGACGTTGTTCTTGTCCAGGATTCCGGCCAGGGCTTGAGGAAAATCGCGGAGTCTCTCGCCGTTCTGATAGTGAAAGAAGATGCCGGTTCGTCGCATGGTTCTACCAGGGTCCGTGACCCTAGGTGCTTCTTGACAGGAGGCGCTCCAACTCCTCGATGTAGACCTCACATGTCCTGTTGTCGAAGAGGACGAAAACGACCTCCTGAAGAGGCGTTTTCTTCTCAAGGAACTTGACCACCGTCTGGAGCGCTACCTCCGCAGCTGAGTCGACAGGGTAGCCATAAGCTCCGGTGCTAATGGATGGGAAAGAGACCGTCTTCAGGCCGCTGGTCACTGCCAGCGTCAGACTCTCCTTGTAGGCGCTGGCGAGAAGATCAGCTTCGCCGCGATCGCCGCCATGCCAGATCGGCCCGACGGTGTGAATGACGTGCTTCGCCTTCAGATCGCCTCCTGTGGTGATGACGGCCTTACCTGTCGGCAATCGCCCCTGCCGGGCCACGATCTTCTTGCACTCCTCCAGGATGGCCGGGCCGCCGGCCCGGTGGATGGCGCCATCCACTCCACCTCCGCCCATGAGGCTCGAGTTGGCGGCGTTGACTATGGCGTCTGTGGCCTGCCTGGTGATGTCGCCTTGAATCAGAGTGAGCTTGCTCTTGTTGACGATTACCTGCATTTGCCGCCTCCGTTGTAGGCCTCCAGACAGGCTCCGTGCAAGGCCCTCGAGTGACCACATTATAGTCAACCCGGTCGTCCGCTTCTACTGGCTGGTGGGAGGGCAGGTACCAGCTTGACAGGCGGGCCGATTTGGCTCACAATCTCAACAGCAACCGGGGCACCCGGCAGTCTCAGACAGATGTCAAAACGCGTTCTCCTGATCAACACGCCCTATCCGTACGAAGAGTGCCCCGTACCCCCTCTAGGTTTGGCCTACCTTGCCGGCATCCTGCGGCGGGAGAAGGCTGAAGTACGTATCCTCGACCTGCTCATGGCGCGGTATTCTCCCGAGCTGCTGAGGAGGGAACTGAGGGAGTTCCAGCCTGACGTTGTCGGCGCCACCTGCTCCACGATCAATTTCAAGGCGGCGTCCCGGATTCTCCGGCTGTGCAAAGACTTCGACTCGGGCATAGTCACGGCCATTGGCGGGCCGCATGCCAGCTTTGTGGCCGCTGATCTGATCGAGAATGTTCCCTGGATCGACTTTGTGGTCATGGGGGAAGGGGATCATACGGTGGTGGAGCTGGTCCAGGCCCTGACAGACGGCAGTGACTTGGCTCAGGTCTCCGGCATGGCCTTCAGGAAGAACGGCAGGGCGGTGGTCAACGCGCCCCGGCCGCTCATCAAGGACCTGGACAGCCTGCCGCTGCCGGCCCGCGACCTGCTGCCCGTCTCCAAGTACCGGGCCTTGAGAGTGCCGTTCACCGTCATCACCAGCCGCGGCTGTCCTTTCGGCTGCATTTTCTGCTCCGCCCCGAAGATGTTTGGCAGGGGCGTCCGTTACCGCAACCCCAAGCTCGTGGTTGATGAGATTGAGATGATTCACCGGGAGCTGGGCTTCCAGGAGATCAACATAGTGGATGACACCTTCACGGTGAAGGAGCCGCATGTTCAGGCCATCTGCCAGGGAATGAGGGACCGCAACTTGAAGATCACGTGGTCTGTCTATTCCCGCGTGGACACGATCAACCCGCGCATGCTCAACACCATGAGAGAAGCGGGATGCAACTGGGTGTGCTTCGGGCTGGAGTCCGGTTCGCAGAAGATACTGGACACCATCAAGAAGAGGATCACCACTGACAAGTCCAGGGAAGGTATAAGAATGGCCACCGAGTCGGGCCTCAACGTGCTGGCCTCTTTCATTCTGGGTTTGCCGGGGGAGGACCCCGAGACAGCCAGCCAAACGGTCGGTCTGGCCAAGGAGCTTTTTGACACTTACAAAGTGAGCTATGGCTTCCATCTGCTGGCTCCTATGCCTGGCACCGAGGTGAGGGAGCGGGCGGACGAATACGGAATCAGGATACTGACCCACAACTGGTCCAGGTACAACGCCAACCGCCCCGTGGCGGAGACGACGACGTTCAGCGCCCGGCAGATGATGGACATAGTCCATGACTACGATCACGATGTCAGCGAGGCCTGGGTGGAGATGCAGAAGCAGGCCAAGTGTGGCGACGCTGCGTTGCAGGCCAGGGTAGACAAGGCTGATACCCAGGGTTTTGTGTGGAAGCTGCTCAGCCAGGGTGGCATTGAACAACTGGGCAACTCGGGACGGTCCGAGGCCGAACTGGCGAAAGCAGTAGCCCAGAAGCTGGGCGTGAGCAGCGGCTTGGCCAAACGGGAGATCAGAAGGCTGGTCTCCGATGGCAATCTCATTCGCACGCTGGTGGCGGGGAAGAAACACCCCGTGTGGCAGTGGTCCTGACCCCATTCCCCAATCTTCCCCTGCTATTGTGGTTCTGCGGCGGCTTCCTCTTGCCCGACCGGGAATCGTCCATCAGAACGGCGGAATCGGGTATCCGCCAACCGCATTGACGATTGACCAGATGGGAGTCCTGCCTTTGGTGCGGTGACATGTTCCGCTGCCAGTTGGTGAATCCAGCCGGGCGTAGTGATGGCAGGCTACTCGAGGATGGGCCAGGTCGCTTCTAGGATGGTACGGCGTCCGTGGTGGGGTCGGTCTTCACTTCGTCGAACTGGAACTTGCCCTGCCTGAACAGCCTGATGCAGGCGTCGACGGCATCCGCATCGTAAAGCACGCCTTTGCCAGAAGCGAGTTCGGCCATTGTCGCTTCGACGCCCAGCGCCGCACGGTGAGGTCGGGCGGACATCATGGCCTCGACCACGTCGGCCACCGCGATAATACGTGCCTCCAGGAGGATATCGTCGCCCTTGAGGCCCGCGGGATAGCCGGACCCGTTGAGCCTCTCGTGATGCTGATGGACGATCTCAGCCACTGGGAAGAACAGGTCAATTGTCTTTAGTATCTGGAACTCTGTCTCGGCATGGTTCCTGACTGTCAGCAATTGGGACTCAGTCAACTGCCCCGGCTTCTCGAGCGTATCAGGAGGGATGAACATCATGCCCAGATCATGAAGGAGGGCCGCCAGGCCGATCACATCGACCCGCCTGCCGTCCACGCCCATCTCCCGGGCGATGGCGCAGGCCAGCTTGCTCACTCTCTCCTGGTGCTGCGCCACAAGTGAGTCCTTCTTCTGTACGATCAGGGCTATGGCCTCTACAGTGTCCTCAAGCAGTGTCTCCAGCCTGTGGAAGCTCTTCTTGAGGACATCCTCTTCTTCCACGCGAAGGGCTGTCTCATACTGGAGCAGCTCACCCAGGCGAGTCATTTCCTCTCTTGATCCCGCCATGGCGGTCTCCGCCTCCCTGAGCGCGGTGACGTCTCTGATCACAGCCAGGATTTCTCTGTTTGCGCAGACCACTGCCCGGACCTCGAAGTAGGATATCTGGCCGCCGTGGTCGAGATGGAGGTCCAAGACCTGCACCTCTCCGGTCTGCAGAAACCCCGCCAGCAGCTCCTCGCCATGATGGGCGATTTCTTCATACATTGCCCTCATCGGGTCCTCCGGCTTGTCCTCTTTGTCCGGCTGTCCTTTGGGGCTGGCCAATGCACTGGCCGGCATGTGAAATCGAATACGGTTGCCTGTGACTGCAACAGAACCATCCTGTTCCAGTCTGATGCGGAGGACCTGGTCAACCACGATTCTGAGCAGACCTTCCTGCTCCGTTTCACTCAGCGGGAGAACAGATGAGATGGATCCCAGTCCTCTTCCAATGCGGTCGCGCAACGTATCCAGTCTTCCTGAAACGTCTAGCCGGCGGGGTGACTTGGTTGATGACATGTCACGACCACCGTTGCGACGGGCAGGTATTGTTGATAGGCGGTTCTATGAGCCCCATTGACACTAGAGTCTAGACTGGGCCCATAACCTAGCGGTCTCAGACCACAGCCATATTGTCACAAAAAGTACATCTCGCCTGGATCGTGGGGAGTCATGAAGGGGCGTGGACCGGATCCTGCCGCCTCCCGGGAGCTCTTTCTCTGCCTGCAAATTGCTGAAGTCATCAGGAAGAGGACCTCCGGAAGACACCGAGGCCTTTCAGTTGGTGCTTGCCCTTGACCTGATCTGTAGCTGGTTCAACCTGGAAGTCAAGTTCCAGACTGCCCTCCATGTGCAGGGTGAACTGATCGCTAAGTGAGAGGTCAGCCTGGCCCTCCACGACTTCTACATGCCCGTGGATGGAATTGCTCACAGCATCCGGCTCGGATTGGACGGAGTACTCGACAGTGGCGACGTGTTTACCCTCCCGGGTTACTCTGCCTCTTCCCTGGCAGTCATTCATCTGCAGACCTCCTGACTAGCGCTTCCTTCTGCGGAGTCTCTCCACCATCAGGTAGCAGCTTCTCTCAGTTTCAAACTGCGCCAGCTTCAAACCTTCCTTCTCTATCTCCAGAACCATCTCGCAGGACTCCTTCAA
>DAIQQD010000001.1:17558-24820 GCA_036787015.1 Chloroflexota bacterium | reverse complement strand
GGCGGCGCGTGGCTTCTGCTTCGTTTGCGTCATGTCACCTCTTGCAGGAACCTGCCATCGGTGAGTCCATTGCCTGGGATCCAGTGGGACCACTTGTGCTGCGCTCTGACTCTGCTCAAGACATTATAGAGCGGCCGCCTCACATCCAAGTCTCAAAGGGGTCTGGAAGTTTCACACTTGGCGATAGCTGCAGCAGAGGCAGGTTGTGTTCCCCTCCGGTGGTGGAAGGGTGGCCCTGGACAGGGACTATGTGGGGGGAGTCTTGGCCCACCGGGTCCACAGTTTCCGAAGCCCTCCGCTGGTTGTCGCCACGGATGGCGATTCCTCTTCGTCAGGGACGCTGTCTCGAAGGGAAAGGGTCAGACGACCGCGAAACACGAACGTCACAGGCAGCCAGATGATGGCCTCAAAGGCGTAGCCCGTCCCGCCCAGCCTCCTGGGGAGATGGCCGGTGTATCCGTTCTCTCCCATCGTCCACCAGTCCACGACAGCGGGGTCTACTCCGTGGATGTCCACGTTGAGGTGCTCATACCGGTAGTCCCAGCGGAACGAGAACTGCGGTAGAGAAGGAATCTTGGGCTTTAGGCGGGCCACGATCAACCGGGCCTGTTCCGTAATCTCGCCTTTCTCGTAGACCTCGAAGTCATAGTTCTTGTCCAGATGGTAGACCTCGGCTCTTATGGAGAAGGTATTGTCGCCCGGAGTACTGGTGTCTACTGCTTCAGACACGGCAGCCGCTTCGCTTATCTCAAGCTCACTTGCCGGAGGTATGGCGGCAGTGATGTCCTCGGTCTGACCCATCGGCGCAATCACATCCAATGGTGGGCGAGACTCCGGTTTGGAGTCTCCGGCCTCACCTGCCCCGGTCGTGTCCACCGGAGCCAATTCCTTGGGAAAGTTGGGGGGAGTCAGAGTCCCTTCCGGATGGGCAGCGGGGGCATGGACTGCGCGGAAATCACCCGATTCATGTCCGGGAGCCATGACCTCAGTAGCAGCACCCGAATCCACCGACGCCGGCTGGCCGGGCTGGATTGTGGCGAGGGCCTCTGGAACCTCCACCAGTGGGCCTTTCTTCCGAGGTCTGCCCCTCCTCCCCTCATAGGTCCGGGCAAACTCCTCCAAAAAGGCCTTGGGGATGAGCCAGCGGTTGGCTATCTTGACCGCCGGTATTTTCCCCTGCCGGGCCAACTGCGCCACCCCGACATAGGTGATCCGCAGGATCTTGGCGGCCTGGGGGCTGCTCACGTAGTCGGCATTGACGTCCTGGGTCATTTCCGTGCTCATTTTTGGCATTTGTTTGTCTTGCTAAACATTATTCCCGCATTGTGGCACCTTGTCAATAGGGGGTGGGAGACCACCTGATTTCGGGCTGGACGGGGGCTAGCATGGAGGTTGCCCCGGGAGGCTCTTTCGACCGCCGGGATCCCCGGTCGTGGGGGTGAGATCAGTGAATCGGGGGACACCCTCAAAACAACGAAGTCTCGCAACCTTTTGGGGTGGTCTTGGAGGGGGCCACGATGGTCTTCGCGGAGGCGCCGGGCGGCTAATGCAGAATCCCTGACTGGGCGTTGAGACCCGTTCTATCCGCGGTGCGACCGCTGATGCTCCGCTACCTTGGCCAGCGCCCTGGCGGCCCGGTCGAAGCTGGGGAAGCTGGGGACGCCCCTTTCCATCAGCTTGCTTCTGAGGGTCAGGGCTTCTTCTTCAAGTTGTCCGGCGGAGATGACTACCAGGAAGGCCTTGGAGCACCTGACTCTGAACTCGGCCAGCGCCGCCACCAGGTCATCCAGGTACGGCGGATAGAAGTCCCATATCTGCGACAGGAACGGCAGGGACAACTCCGCCACCAGCGAGTCGACGTGCTCATCGGTGCTCAGGATATCGAGTATCTTAATGGAATCCTTGATCGACGGCGCATGCCAGGAAGTGTCCAGCGGGTTGAGATAGGTGCCGCCGATGGTGTTGAAGAAAGAGGCGAACTGCCGGTAGGAGCTCTGGCTGAGCAGCGGGGCTGTCAGTCCGGCCCTGGTGAAGGCATCGGCTATGACCACTGACTGGCCGCCGCTTTGGGCCACCAAAGCCACCCTGGTACCCTGCGGTGGGTTCACATAGAGGATGGTCTTCATGCAGTCGACCATCTCGTCCAGGTTCTCGATCCTGATAGCGCCGCACTGCTTGACCAGGCTGTCCCAGAGGACCGGGGTGGATGCCAGGGACCCGGTGTGGGAAGAGATGGCCCGGTAGCCCTCCTCCCCCCGGCCGCCCTTCCAGACCAGCACGGGCTTCCTCCGGGCGGCTCGTCGCAGTGAATCGAGGAAACTCCTCCCGTCCTTCACTCCTTCCACATAAAGCCCTATCACCTTAGTGTCGTCATCGTCGGCGAAGTAGTCCAGATAGTCCTCGCTATCCAATACAGCGCCGTTGCCGTAGCTGACGGACTTGCTTATCAGAAGGCCATTCCGCGCGGCCACCTGGCTGAAGAAGATGGCGTGGGTGCCACTCTGTGAGATGAAGCCGACCGGACCGCTCTGGCCGTGGTACTGGTTGATGTCCTGGCGGACTCCCAGCTTGGGGTTGAAGACGCCCATGCAGTTCGGTCCGATGAGGTTCAAGTTGGCATCCCGGGCCATCTGGATGAGCGTCTCCTGCAACCCGGCTCCCTCGTCGCTGTGCGTCTCGGCGAAGCCGGAGGTGAACAGCGACGCCCCGCCGACTCCCTTCTTGATGCAGTCGGCGATGATGCGAGGAGCCACCCCGCGCGGCACTGCGACCAGCACGTAGTCAACCGGTTCCGGGATGTCCAGCAGGCTCTGGCAGTTCTTCACGCCGAGTTGCTCGATGCCCGGGAGTTCGTTGGGGTCGATCTGTACTGAGTAGAGCTTGCCCGTGAAGGTGCTCATGTTCCGCAGCCAGACGTAGCCGGTGGCCATCTTGTCGCCCACCACCGCCACGCAGCGGGGATTGAAGGCCCTATCGAGCGCTTCCCTGTCCAAATCAGGGCCTCACTTCATGACGAGCGTTGCGACTTGGTGTGATGGTGGCGAGAAGGATGTTCATGACGGAGAGGGCCTTCAGGCCCTGGCTGTCTATTGTAGCACCTTGATTCGGGATTGGGAAAAAGCGTGGCTGTGAGACGGGAGTCCAGCGCTGTCTCCCTGGCTCACTTCAACCCCCACTCTTGGGGGGAGAACAAACATGGAATTGAGGGACACCCTCAAACTCCCGGCAGCGTCCCGCTGCACCATCACGGCAAATCTCCGTGGGGGCGCACATCGCATGCGCCCAGGATGCCCCCAGACCCGCGGCAGGGAAGAACGCACTCAGCTCTCCTCGCGTGGCGGCACGTCCAGCTCAAGCATCCCGGCCCGGTTTGCCCGGCCCATCGAGCTTGATGTATCATACCTCTTGATTGGCACTCGAAGGGCGGTCCAACCCGCCCGCACCCATACTATCTATTTGGCCATCACGATTGGCCGACAAAGAGGAGGTTCAGATTGGCATCAGCGCTTAGCGGGATCAGGGTAATCGATACCTGTGGCCTGGGACCGGCTTCCCTGGCTGCCATGACCTTGGCCGACATGGGAGCGGAAGTGATCAAGGTAGACATGCCGCCGGGCGGCGGGCACAAGGGCGTTGGCGACGGGTTGGTTTACTTTCCCGAGCAGGAGGACGAGGCCGCCAGAATGATGGCTCACGCGGCAGTAGACCGGAACAAGAAGAAGACAGCCATCAACATGCGCACCGAGGCGGGACAAGCAGTATTCCAGAAGCTGGCCAAGTCCTCGGACGTCGTTCTGGAGGCCTTCAGGCCGGGCGTAATGGACCGCATGAATGTGGGTTACGCAGCTCTCTCCAAGATCAACCCCAGAATCATCTACTGCGCTGTCTCCGGCTATGGGCAGACCGGCCCCTACCGCGTGTATCCAGGCCATGACGGCAACTACGCGGGTTTCGGCGGCATCCTGGGCATGACCGGTGACCGCGTCGGTGGCCCTCCCGTCATGGCCCTCAACGTTGTGGCGGACATGGCCGTGGCCTATCTGAATGCGCTGGTCGGGATACTGCTGGCCATATGTGCCCGGGAGAGGACCGGCAAGGGACAGATGGTGGATATCTCCATGATGGATGGAGTGGTGGGGTTGCTGGCTGGAGTTCCCGGCGCGGTCGAATACCCGTACAGCGGTGCTCTGCCGGTTCGCGGAGACACTCTGACCAGCGGCACCAGCCCGTTCTATTCGGTCTACGAGACCAAGGACAAGAAGTACCTCAGCGTTTGCCCTATTGAGCCCCGCTTCTGGACCAACATGTGCAAAGCCCTGGGTCGGGAGGACATGGTTCCCCACGAGTTCGCGCCGAATCCGAAGAAGGACGAAATGATGGCCGACCTGCGGAAGATATTCCTCACCAAGACCAGGGACGAATGGTTTGACATCCTGATCAAGGCCGATGTCCCGATCGGCAAGGTACTGGATATAGACGAAGTCTTCAAGGACCCCCAGGCGCTGGCCAGACAGATGGTGCTGGACATAGCTCATCCCAAGTTCGGCAAGGTCAAGCAAGTGGGCATCAGCATCAAGCTCTCGGACACGCCGGGCTCGATCCGCAGCCTGGCCGTGCCTTTGGCGCATGACACCGAGGAAGTGATGTCTGGCTTGGGCTACTCGAAGGACGAGATCCAGAAGCTGCGCGGCGAAGGAGCAATTCACTAAGAGGCCACGCGCGGTCCTGTGGAAGGCGATCAGTGAGGTCAGGCAGTCAACTTGCCTGACCTCACTGACATTCGAGGAACTACAGACGGATGACTGTCTGACCAGCCAGTTGCCGATCTGCCTTGATCGCGGTATTCTGGACGCGCATCGGCCTGGGTGGTCTGGCGAGGTGCCTACACTGTCTATGCTTGCGCCGGGGTTGCCCGAGTTGAGACACGTCTGTAATCGGACCGACGCCATGGGAGACACATCTGTGAGGTTCACTGCCTAGACTCTATGTTGTTTTGTGAGACCCGGCTTTTGGGTTTGAGTCCCAATAAGAATATCTAGGAGGAGTGGAATGTTGAAGAGGGTTCTTTTGATGCTCAGTCTGGGGGTTCTGGTGGCAACAATGGCTGTGGCCGGTGCCGGCTGCGCCTCCAGCAGTGGCCTGGCGGCCATGCTGGCCAGGGTGCCGGATGACACCGAATCGTTGAAGTATGTGAACGCGAAGGCCCTGAGAAACGACGCCGACCTGGAGGATCTCTATGATGCGTGGAAGGCAACCGTTGATTCGAGGCTGGAAGCGCACGGTGTCGACCATGGCGATGTGAGCCTCTTTGTCTTTGGCACTGGTTCCGGCAAACGCTTCACGCTGGTTACGGGCAATTTCGACATGGACGAGGTGAGGGATGAGCTGGACGACCGGCACTTTGAGAGGGATGAGTACAGGAGTGTCGAGGTGTGGAAGAAAGAGGCAGGATGGGGCTATGACCAAGACAGTGATGTGGCGCTGATGGGCGACCTCATAATCCTGGGCAACGAGGCTGGGGTCGAAAGCTGCATAAAGGTCATCGAGGCAGGCGATGCCTCCTGGCTCAGCAAGGCGGACAACAATGACGTGTCAAGCCGGTTGCCCGGTGGGCTGTACGCAGACTTGGAGCAGGCGGGGGTACCCAGCCTGTCCATGGCGGGGCTGGAGGTCTTTGGCATATCGGCCAAGAAGCAGGACGGCGACACGTTTAAGATCGCCGGGGTGGCCAAGTTCGAGGATGAGGATGATGCCGACAAGGCTGAAGATGCGATTGAGTACCTGATGGATCTGCAGTACAACAGAGTGGATGTCAGCCAAGAAGGTCTCTTCTTGGAGGCGAGTGCGGAGCTGGATATTGACGACGCGGAGTTTCAGTTCCAGGGACTTTGATCGACCCCGGTTTCCTGGTCGAACCGGTGCAAGTCCAAAGTGGCCCGATGACATCATCGGGCCACTTTCTTTGTGAAGCCATCTGCCTTCGGAGCGGGGCAGGTTCCCCAATCCATCCCCTCTCCGGGTTCATGTGCCTCAATGGGTCAGGGAACGAAGCGTCTTGATGGTACGGCGGAGACGATCCTTCGGGCAGGCTGATTGCACGGTGATTTCTCGCTGTGCTACAGTGGGTGCAGCCCGAAGCGGGCTTCGATTTGCCATCTGCAGGTCACGGAGGGTCACGTGGACGTAATTGAGGCCATCCACAGTCGGAGAAGTGTGCGCGCCTTCAGGCCGGATCCCGTACCCAGGGAAGTGCTGCAGGCCATCATGGAAGCGGCTCTGCGGGCGCCATCTTGGGAGAACACGCAGCCCTGGGAGTTCGCCGTGCTGGGCGGCGAGGTCATGAAGAATGTGAAGGAGGCGCTCGCCGCGATGGGCCAGGCTGGCGAGAAGCCGCGGCTCGACTTCCCCTGGCCGAAGTTCACGGGGCCCTACATGGACCGCCTCAAGGTGGACGGCAGGCGACTGGTCCGCGAACTGGGACTCCCGAATGGCGACCGCGATGCCATGCGGCAGTGGCGGATGTCCATGAGGATGTTCTTCGATGCGCCCAATGGGGTGGTGATGTACATGGACGCCTCGCTCAGCCAGTGGTCTCTGGTGGACATGGGAATAGCGGCGGAGAACCTGATGCTGGCGGCCTGGCATCATGGAGTGGGTACCTGTGCGGTGGCGGCGGCGGTGGCGTATCCGGACGTGCTGAGAAGCCTGCTGAACCTGCCGGAGTCGAAGCGCATGATCCTGGGCATAGCCCTGGGATATCCTGATACGTCGAAGCCGGCGGCCACGTTCCGGTCCAGCCGGGAGCCGATGGAGGCTCTGGTAACCTGGTACGGTTTCCAGTAGGCACTCGCAGCACCAGTCAAGTTGAGGAGGATTCGGGCGATGTCGTGCTATTTCCGTCACCTCAAGGGTGTCATGGCTGAAGCCGGGGTTGAAGTCACACCAGCCAACAAGAAGGACGTTGACCGGGCGCTCCACGAATCGTAGGGGTGGCCTACAAGGATTGCCCTGGTGCTTGGAAGAACCTGAAGGGCCACATGGCGAACGAGGCTGACCGTGCTGCGGTGGTGAAGAAGCTGCGGAAGGCGTTGTCAAAGCAGGCACCATAAGGCCGCTCAGTGGTAGACGATTTCCCGGCGCTTGCGATTGCCGCCCATTGCGCGCGGCGTGTCGGCCTTATCTTTGTCAGAAGAGCGTTCTTGAATGCCGGGTGCCTATTGTCGCCTGACTAGCTTCATGGCCTTCACGTCGCAGGTGGGAAT
>DAIQQD010000001.1:0-17458 GCA_036787015.1 Chloroflexota bacterium | reverse complement strand
GAGCCCCCATGTACTTGACGCTCCATCGTCCCGTAGTGCCGTAGTGGATACATTTCTGCAGAGTATGATTGCAGTGTTTGTCCGGTTCGGCCAGCCAGTGTGACATGGTGCATGGGCAGGTAGCTACGGCGATGAAATCCTGCTTCCTGAGGATTTCCAGGAGGTTCTCGGTTGGAAGCGCGTCGTCCGGCAGTGCCCAGGGATCGGCAAAGACGGGCGCAAATGTGAATCCAAGTGGTGCCAGTCTGTCTCTCACCCAGTCAAATACGGCCTGGTAGAGATTCTTGCCCAGTTCAAGGTCATAGGGATACCTTATGCCGCCGAACATCCCCGTTTCAACAAGGCCTGGGGCGCAACTACCCACGACCCTGTATATCGGGTCTTCCTTGTTCGGATCGATCCACAGCGTACCCTTGTAACCCATGGTCTCCAGTTTCTTCTTCAACTTCGCCTGCTCTATGCCTGTCTTGGCTGACAGTTCGCTGAGCGTACCTCCTGTAGTGCCAATCTGGAGGGCCAGCTTCGCTTCTTCCGGGGTGAACTGCAGGCTCAGGACCTTGAGCATGGCCGGCGTGTTCGGTATGCCGATCACATGGGGGTCAGTCTTGTTCACCATCTCTATCAGCTGTAGATACAAGTCGTTGTCTGCCATGAGCGACTTCCTTTCTAGACTACAAATGTCTCAGGGAAACCCTGGTTGGACTACATCAACCCCCTTGTCCCCCACTCTTGGGGGATTATGAAGAGGAGATGAGGGACACCCTCAGACTCCCGGCAGGAGAAGCTCCTGCACCTCTTTGATCCCAGTGATGGGGGAGCTGGGTTGGTTGGACCGCGGCGCACCCTCAGCGCCCCACTGCCATGGTTGTACATCAGAGTCACCCGGCTTGTCTGTCGGGAATCTCCCGACAAGAACCAACCCGGGAGCGGAGAAGCTTGGGCAGCCTGAGGTCTAGATCATGGCTTCCCGCAGGCGCTTGTAACGCAGCACCATCCGGGCTGTCTTGATGCCTCCGCCTGATGCTCTGTGGGTTCCCATCCCGGCTACGCCGACGTCGAATCCGGTGTAGAACAAGCCTCCAATGGGAGCTTTGGGCGAGGGCGTATGCCTGCCGCACTGGCCGGCGATCTGAGCCAGCCCGACGCACTCGCCACCCTGCCCGTGCATCACACTATCCCGGGTGAACTCAGATACTTCTGCAGGCCCTTCGATCTCTTTGTACATCAGGGCATCCATGACGCCGGGATACAGCTTGTCCCACATCTTGTCCAGCCGTTCATGGAGTGTCTGGATTTCCTTGGCTTTGGGATCAGGAGAGCAGATGGTTCCGGAAACGATGCACTGCTTGCCCGGCGGCGCCATGTTGGGGTCGAAGTTGGACGGGACCGTGGCGAAGAACATGATCTCATCGGCGATCTCGCCCGCCCGCATATCCAGGAAACGTTTCAGGTTCATGGTCGTGTCGCTGGCCCAGACGTTATACATCTGGTCCGGCAGCACCTTCTTGTTCAGGAAGTACTTGACTCCGGTGAACGCCCAACTGGGAACCAGGCCTCTAACCCAGCTCAGGTAGGCTGCATCGAACTCCTTATCGCCTACCAGCTTCAACACAGTGGGTTGAAGCCCCGCGTCGCTGATCACCACCGGCGCGTCGAAGGTGTCCTGATCAGTGGTCACTCCGGTCACCCGGCCGTTGCTGACCTTGATCTTCTGCACTTTGGTCTTCGTCTTGATTTCGCCGCCGAGGCTCTTCATGGCTTTGGCGATGTCGTTCAGCACCCTGCCGAAGCCTCCAACGTAGTATCCGGCAGCCCCACGCAGGGCGATGTCCTGCATGATGACCAACTGCTCCGAAGCCGAGACCAGGTCAATGGGCTCAGCCAGCGACGCATTAGCGTGCATTCTCACGTAGTCCAGCAACTGCTCGGGGAGATCCTTGAACTGCGCCAGCCACTCTACCGAATTCAGGTCGTCGAGAGCCGCCAGTTGATCGGCCGGCATCATGGCCATGTTGATCATGAAGTTCAGAGCGACATCGTGCTTGGACGGTTCGAGGTCCCATAGTTCGAAGAACGGCTCCGGCGAAAGGCCTGTGCTGGCCGGCAGAGTGCCTTTCTTGTACTTGCCGGACGGACCCCGGTATGCGAGGCCAGCCGTATTCAATGGGATCGGCTTCAATTCCGATTCCATTCCGAGCTCCTTGAAAGCCACGGCGAAGCTCGGTCCCTGAGCCGGCACCTGCAGCTTGGGTCCCAGTTCGTAGGAGAAGCCATCCTTGTTCGTCGGAGTGACCGCCTTGCCGCCTGTAGTCTCGTTCTGCTCGATAAGCAGGGTCTTCGCCCCCCATTTCGACAGGAGAGCTCCGCACGTGATTCCGCCCGGTCCGCCACCGATGATGATGACGTCGTACTTCTTGTTGGCCATTTCACCCCCGTTTAATCTCTGTATCTGCGTCGGTTCGACGCCAGTGGTCGATATGATAAACACAACTGCCATTGCTTTGCAAGCCGCAAAAGCTTTGAGTTGGTCTCCTGTTGTCTTGCGTTTGGGCTCTCCGTTGCCTATCATTGAGTTGCGGTTAGCGACAGATGGCTGCGGTCAGCGAGAAAGCGATTCCCCGGTCCTCCACCAACGGCGTTGAAACCCTGACTTTGAAGGTCGGGGATGACAACATCTTCCTACGGAAGGCCGGGAAGGGCCCGCCGGTGCTTCTGTTGCATGGCGGTGCTTGTGACTCCGCTGACTGGGTGGAGACGATGGTTCCCCTGTCCGGCTCTTACACTTTCTATGCGCCTGACTTGTTGGGCTACGGTCTGAGCGACAGGAATCGGGATGGCTACTACTTGTCTGACTTCACCAACTCCACGAGGGGGATCATGGAAGCGCTCGGCCTGGATCCCCCTGTGATCATCGTCGGTCATTCTCTTGGCGGCAGAGTGGCTCTGGAAATAGCCCTCAGTCAGCCGGACAAGGTTAGGAAGCTGGCTCTTGTAGACACGACCGGATTCACCCGGCTGGCCCGCTGGGGCACCTTTCTGGGCACCATGGCCTACTGGATACGCAGAGTGCTGGGTCGTCCGCAGCCCTACCCCAGATTCATGATGGAGAATGGGGCTATGCCGGACTGGATCTGCCTGGACCGCTTGCCGGAGATCAGGATTCCCACCCTCATAGTATGGAATCGACGCGATCCATACTACACGGTGAAAGGCGCCTTGAAAGCCAAGGAAATGATGCCTCAGGCGCAACTGGAGATCATGCCGGGCTACGGCCATGCTCCTCATCGGACAGAGAGAGAAGCCTTCAACAGTCTGCTGGTCGCTTTTCTGGCGAAGCCTTAGTGTGGCGCCTGGGTGGTGATCCTGCGGGTCGTCTGATGAGACTCATCCCGAGATCTTGGGACCGGGGTTCAGTTGGCCTGTGGTCTGTCCCTGGTATGCGCCCGGCCAACGGGTTTCTTGCTCGTGGCCTGTGGCTTGAGGTATCATAAGGAGTTGCGCGAATAGGCATGACACAAGCTGTTGAGCTTGACCAAGTCCCTGCTGCCTCAGGGACACACAAGGAGAGAGGTGTGGAGCAGATAGAGTTACATGTGAGTACCCGGAAGCTCATGGGGAAGAAATCGAGGTTTCTGCGCCGCCAGGGTATCACGCCAGTGCATCTATTTGGTTATGACACTGAGCCCATGGCCCTGCAGTGTGAGACGGTGCATCTCAAGCAGGTGTTGAGGACGGCAGGCAAGACGAAGCTGGTCGGGCTCAGAGTGGACAAGAACAAGAAACCGCGGAACGTGGTCGTCCGGGAGGTCCAGAAGAACGCGCTGTCAGGCGAACTGGTCCATGTGGACTTCTTCCAGGTGAGCCTGGAGGAGAAGATAAAGGTGGAAGTTCCCATTGTCCTGGTAGGTGAGGCGCCGGCTCTGAAGGTGAAGACCAACACGATGGCACAAGATCTGGCGGCGGTGGAGGTTGAGTGTCTCCCTGACCGGATTCCAGAAAGAATACAGGTTGACGTCAGCGTTCTGGTTGAGGATGACCAGTCGATCCAGGTCAAAGACCTCGTGCTGGGTGAAGGCGTTGTGGCTCTGAGCAACCCCGAACAGGTAGTAGTCAGGATTGCCCCATTGCAGATAGAGAAGGTGGAGAAGAAAGTGGTGGCGGAAGCAGTGGCTGAGGGTGCTGAGGGTGCTGAAGGTGCTGCCGTGGCTGAAGGTGCTGCCGCGGCTGAAGGGACACCGGAAGAAGGCAAGGAATCCAGGGAGTCTAAGAAAGAGGGGAAGAAGGGAGAGTAGGCTCGCTACTCCAGGATCGAGAACTGGGCAACAAAGTCCCTTTTGAATGGCAGGCCCCGGGGCCTGCCATTCTCTTTGTCCCAGTGACGCTGCGGGCAGGTAACGGGTCACGTCGTCGTCCCGGCGATGCGGCTGCTACGTCTTGGCGTCAGAAGCCAAGGTGCCCGCCACGGCCCAGTTCTCTTTGGCGACGTCCTCAAAAACGACTATGGTGGCTTCAGGCGTGGTCTTGGCCACGGTCACCACGGCTTCGGTGATCCGTTTTGCCAACTCCGCTTTCTGGGCGTGGGTTCTGCCCGGCCACATCTCTACTCTGACTATGGGCATGCATTCACCTCCGTGTTGTCGTTGCTTCGTGGATGGGTGCTATTGTATCACGGTGGCCCAGCGCCGAGCCTCTGTCGACGATGGCCTCCGGCGTCAATCCGAGGACTGCGGTGGCTTCCACGAGCACCAAGTGAACTTGCAAATTCCCTTGGCAACCACTAAAATCCTCAGATGCATTCACTAGGGGAGGAACGGCCCCCCGCCCTGATTCCCGGAGGAAATGGTGACTTCTCAAATCGACAGAGCGGATCTGGAGCGGCATACCAAAAAGGCGGTGGGTTTAGCGCTGCAGGGTCAGTGGCGAGAGGCCGTGGCTGCCAACAAGAGTATCCTGGAACGGTTCCCTGATGATGTCGAGACCTGCAATCGGTTGGGCCGGGCCCTGACGGAAATCGGGGAATACTCTGAGGCTAGGAAGACTTACGAGCGGACACTGGAACTCGATGGGTTCAACAGTATCGCGAAAAAGAACCTAAATCGGCTGTCATTAATGGGCAAGCGAGCGGCCAAGGCCAGTGCTCGCAAGTCTGGTACACGCAAGGCTGATGCCCGTAAGGTGGTGGCTGACATATTTGTGGAGGAGACCGGCAGGGCCAAAGTAGTGAAGCTGGTAAGCCTGGCCGCCAGGGAAGTGGTGGCGAAGATGGCGCCGGGTGAAGAAGTCGCACCGTATGTGGAGGGTCAAAGGCTGCTGGTCAAGAACAAGGAGGGAGACTGTCTGGGCGAGGTTGAGCCAAGATATGGGGCGCGCCTGGCGAAGCTGGCCAAAGCTGGCAACCGCTACATCGCTGCTGTGCACAGTCTGAGCGACAAGGAGATGAAGGTGATCGTCAGGGAAATTTATCAGCATCCCAGCCAGGCGGGGCGTCCTTCGTTTCCGCTGAAGGACAAACAGGGGTATCGTCCCTATGTGCGGGAGAGCCTGCTCAGACACAGGCTGGAGGACGAAGAGTACGCGGAGGAGGCTGATGAGACCATGGAAGCGGAGAGAGAAGGCTTCTCAGTCACGGATGTCTACGACCACTCCGGCAGCGAAGATGAAGGCAGGGCGTGAACGGAATGAGTGAAACAGAAGCTGGATCGGTAAGACCGATTAGGATCGAGGACGAAGTCCGGACCTCCTATCTTGACTACGCCATGAGCGTTATCGTGTCGCGGGCATTGCCCGACATCCGTGATGGTCTGAAGCCTGTCCATCGGCGCATTCTCTATGCCATGAATGACATGGGCATTCGCCATAACTCCGCGTACAAGAAGTGCGCCCGCATCGTAGGTGAAGTGCTGGGCAAATACCATCCTCATGGCGATGCACCGGTGTATGAGGCCCTGGTTCGCATGGCCCAGGATTTCTCCATGAGGTATACGCTGGTTGACGGACAAGGCAACTTCGGCAGTGTGGACAATGATCCGCCGGCGGCCATGCGGTACACGGAAGCGCGCTTGGCCCAGATCGCCGCGGAGATGCTGCTTGACATTGAGAAAGAGACCATCGACTTCGTTCCGAATTTCGATGATTCCCTCAAGGAGCCGTCGGTTCTTCCCAGCCGTCTTCCCAATCTCCTGGTCAATGGCAGTTCCGGTATTGCGGTAGGCATGGCCACGAACATCCCTCCACACAACCTCACTGAGGTCTGCCAGGCGGCCGAGTTTCTCATCGACAATCCTGATGCTTCCATCGATCAACTGATAGAACTGGTCCCGGGGCCGGACTTCCCGACCGGCGGCATCATCATGGGACGGGAAGAGATCCGGAGAGCCTACACCACGGGGCAGGGAAAGGTTGTGGTTCGAGGTGTTACTGATGTGGAAGAGATGGCAAAGGGGAGGCATCGCATAGTGATCACCGAACTCCCCTACCAGACCAACAAGGCGGAGTTGGTGGAGAGAATCGCCATCATGGTGAAGGACAAGAAGATCGAGGGCATCAGTGACCTCCGAGATGAGTCGGACCGGCAAGGCATGCGCGTGGTCATTGAACTCAAGAAGGATGCGCAGCCGGAGCGGGTGCTGAACAGCCTGTACAAGCACACCGCGCTTCAGTCGACGTTCTTCGTCAACATGCTGGCCCTGGTGGACAGGGAGCCGAGAGTCATCGGCCTGAAGGAAGCCGTTCAGTACTACATTGACTTCCGAAAAGAGATCATCACCCGCCGTTCGCAGTATGACCTAAAGCAGGCCAAGGACAGGGCCCATATTCTGGAAGGCCTCAAGACGGCTCTGGACCAACTGGACCTGGTGGTGGACATCATTCGTCATTCCAAGAGCACAGAGGCGGCCCGCAACCAACTCATGAGCCAGCTTTCACTTTCTCAGATACAGGCGCAGGCCATCCTGGACCTGCAGTTGCGCCGACTGGTGGCACTGGAACAGCAAAAGATCATGGATGAATACACCCAGACGATCCGGACCATTGCCTATCTTGAAGACCTGCTGGCCAACCCGAAGAAGATACTCTTCCTCATCAAGCAGGAGACCGAGGAGCTCAAGACCAAGTACGGAGACGCCCGCAGGACCCAGATCAGCGATGAGGAAGCCGTGGCCATCAGCGAAGAAGCCCTGATATCGCACCAGGAAGTGGTGGTGACGCTGAGCAGCCGTGGCTACATCAAACGCGTTCCCGTGGATACTTATCGGCTGCAGCACCGTGGTGGGAAGGGTGTGAGGGGAATGACCATGAAGGAGGCCGAGAGCCCGGCCGTCTTCCTCTCAGCCGACACCCACGATGTCCTGCTCTTCTTCACCAACCGCGGCCGGGTCTTCTCTTTGAAGTGCTACAGGATCCCGCAGGATACGTCCCGCACAGCGAAAGGGACTCCGCTGGTGAATCTGCTTCCGATCACCACGGAGGAGCAGGTGCTTATTGCCGTGAAGGCGGACTTCACGCCGGGCAACTTCCTGGTTCTGGCCACGTTGAAGGGCCGTATAAAGAGGACTCCCATCGAGAAATTCGCCTCAGTGAGGAGCCGGGGTATCATTGCCATGTCGCTGCCCAGTGGGGATGAGTTGGTGGCGGGGAGGCTGGCCAACGATAACGATGACATCATCATGGTGTCAGAGCAAGGCAAGTCCATCAGGTTTGCCGTCATTGATGCCAGGGCCATGTCCCGGGCGACCCGGGGCGTGAGGGGCATACGCCTCAGCTCAGGTGACAAAGTGGTCAGCATGGAAGTTGTTGATCCCGATGCCTACGTTCTGACCGTGACCAGCCACGGCTATGGCAAGATGAGTCCGATGGATTCCTTCCCGGTGCAGCATAGAGGCGGGAAGGGCGTCCTGACCCACAGGGTCAATCCGAAAGTGGGCGTAGTAGTGGCTGCCAGACTGACGACGCCGGACGGCGAATTGATGCTGATATCCGACAAGGGCACCATAATCCGGGTGCCCAAGGAGAGCATATCCCGCCTTGGTCGGAGCACCCAGGGAGTCAGGGTCATGAGTGTGGACGCTGGCAACAACGTGGTCTCGATTGACTGCCTGGAAATGAACGACAAGGACAGCGAGCCTTCGAAGTGACCTCATGCCTTACAAGCGGAAGCTCGATGCCTTCAGCACTCTGGTTGACATAATCGCCAGACTGCGCGCTCCGGATGGCTGTCCGTGGGACAAACAGCAGACCCATCTCTCTCTGAAACCCAATCTGCTCGAAGAGTGCTATGAGGCGCTCGAAGCGATTGATGAGGGTGATGACCGGAAGCTGTGTGAGGAACTGGGCGACATCCTGATGCAGATAGCGCTTCACTCTCAGATGGGCCAGGAGGATGGCCAATTCAGTGTGGAGGACGTCCTGCGGAGCATCAACTCCAAGCTCATACGGCGTCATCCCCACGTCTTCGGTACCACGAAGGTGAGCAACTCGCAGGATGTGATTCAGAACTGGGAAGCCATCAAACAGGAAGAGAAGGGAACCGCTTCTGTTCTTGACGGGCTGCCGAAGGGGATGCCGGCCCTGGCCTACAGCCAGGCAATGCAACGGCGGGCTGCCCGGGTCGGTTTCGACTGGAAAGAGATCGAAGGCGTGATAGACAAGCTAGGCGAGGAGGTGGAGGAACTGCGGAGATCCACCAGCCATGAAGAGAGGGTGCGCGAATTCGGTGATGTGCTGTTTGCCCTGGTCAATGTGGCCCGGAGACTGGATGTGGAATCCGAGGAGGCTCTACAGTTGGCCGGCAGGAGATTCCGGCGGAGGTTCCAGCTCATGGAAGAGGATTGCCGGAGACGGGGGATTGTCTTGAGCAGTCTGCCGCTGGAAGAGCAAGACAAGCTTTGGGAACAAGCCAAGAGGAGACTCTCAGAGTGAGGAGCGCCGGGGCGCATCCGGTCTGGTGCCGTTCGGGTGGGGAGTGATGGTCGGGGTGAGAGGATTTGAACCTCCGACCTCAGCGTCCCGAACGCTGCGCGCTAAACCAACTGCGCTACACCCCGATACAGGCATTATATGACCTCAGCAAGGAGAACTCAAGGAAAGATGAAGTACGCCGTCCTCATCGGCGATGGCATGGCTGATGAGCCGCTGGAGAAGCTGGGAGGGCGCACCCCCTTGGAGGTGGCGAACATCCCCAATATGAGGGAAATCGCCCGGAAGGGTCAGACAGGCCTGATCCGGACGATACCGCCGGGCATGCCGCCGGGCTCGGATGTGGCCACGCTCTCTGTCCTGGGTTATGACCCGAAGAAGTACTACAGTGGGCGGGCGCCGCTCGAAGCGGCCAAGCTGGGGATCAAGCTGGGCCCTGAGGAGGTGGCCTTCCGCTGCAACCTGATCACGGTGGAGGATGAGCGCATAGCGGACTACGCCGGTGGTCATATCACCAGTGACGAGGCCAAAGAACTCGTGGCGTGCCTGAGTAGCCGGCTATCCACGCCCACGGTCAGATTCTACCCAGGAGTCGGCTATCGGCACATCTGCGTTATCAAGGGCACCGGCATGGTGAGTGCTGACTGTACTCCGCCACACGATATAATCGGGCAACCGGTGAAGGACCATATGCCTCGCGGAGACGCCGCGGGCCTCCTGGTCGACCTAATGGAGCGGTCGCGCGAGCTGCTCCAGTCCCACGAGGTCAACAAGGCCCGGCTGAGCCGGGAGCAGCGCCCGGCGAACATGATCTGGCTCTGGGGGCAGGGGGTCACGCCCCGGATGCCCAGCTTCAAGGATTGCTTTGGCATCGAGGGAAGCGTCATATCTGCCGTGGACCTGCTCAATGGGATAGCCAAGCTGGTTGGCCTGGATCTGGTCGATGTGCCGGGGGCCACTGGCTACTATGATACGAACTACGAAGGCAAAGGGGCTTATGCGATCAAGAGCCTCGAGGACAAGGACTTCGTTCTGGTGCATGTGGAGGCTCCCGACGAGGCCGGTCACAATGGCGACCTTGATCAGAAGATCAGAGCCATTGAGAGCTTTGACCGTCTTGTGGTGGGGCCTCTGCTGAGGAGGCTTGGTGAAGCGCCGCACTTCCGTCTAATGGTTCTCCCCGACCACCCCACCCCCATCCGCCTCCGCACGCACACAGGTGACCCGGTGCCCTTCGCCTGGTGCGGGTTGGGTATCCCCGGCAGCGGGGTGCAGGGCTTCTCTGAGCGGGAGGCAGCCGGCAGCCGTTTGCGCGTGGACGAGGGCCACACACTGATGGGACGTTTCATTCGTGGGAAAAAGTTGGTAGAATAGACAACATGTCTTTGATCGTGCAGAAGTACGGTGGCAGCTCGGTGGCCACTGCCGAGAAGATAAAGAACGTGGCCCGGCGAGCCATCGCTGCCAAGGGGAAGGACAACCAGGTCGTGGTGGTGATCTCGGCGATGGGAGACTCGACTGACGATCTGATAGACTTGGCGCACCAAATCACGAGTCACCCTGACGAGAGGGAGATGGATGTCTTGCTTTCGACTGGTGAGATCGTCTCCAGCACCCTTCTGTCCATGGCCATAAAGTCCCTTGGCCAGAAGGCCATCAGCCTGAGCGGCGGTCAGGCTGGCATTCAGACAGATGGCATCTACAGCCAGGCCCGCATCCGCGCTATCAGCCCGCAGCGAGTGAAGAGCGAGCTGGAGGCGGACAGCATCGTGGTCGTGGCTGGTTTCCAGGGGGTGACGGAGGGTATGGAAGTCACCACTCTGGGTCGCGGTGGTTCCGATACCACAGCCGTGGCCCTCGCGGTAAGCCTGAAGGCAGACATGTGTCATATCTATACCGATGTCGAGGGGGTATTCACGGCGGACCCCCGAATTGTTCCCGAGGCGCGGAGGATACCCGAGATTGACTATGAGGAGATGGTGGAACTGGCGACCTACGGGGCCAAGGTGATGCACCCGAGGGCCGTGGAGGTCGGCCAGATCTACAACATGCCCATACTGGTGGCTTGCAGCTTCAACGACAAACCTGGGACGGTTATCCGGGGAGGGATTCCTATGGAAATACGCAACAAGGCTCGCGGTATTGCCCACGACCTCAACGTAGCCAAGGTCACGGTTCTGGCTGTGCCGGACAAGCCGGGCATAGCTGCCACGCTTTTCGAGCCTTTGGCTGCGGCGAATGTCAGCATTGATACCATTGTTCAGAACTCCAGCGTCAGCGGGATGACCGACTTGACATTCACGGTCTCTCGGAACGACCTCAGCAAAGCCATGAAGGTAGTGGAGCCCATAGCGAAGTCGATTGGCGCCAAGGGCTGTGTGAGTGACGCCAAACTGGGCAAGGTCAGTATTGTGGGGACGGGGATGCAGAATACGCCGGGATATGCCGCTCGAATGTTCAGGGCTCTTTACGAGGCTGGCATAAACATCGAGCTCATTACTACTTCTGAGATAAGGATTACCTGCATCGTCAATGAGACCAGGGTGGCCGATGCTGTGAGGTCTTTGCACAAGGCCTTCCGGCTCGACCAGGAATAGGAAACTGGATCTCGGCGAAACCATCCCCGCTGTCGCGAGGTGTTCGTGGGAGCACCCTCTGTCGTGATGCGGATTCTGGTTGCATCAAGCGAAGGGTTCTCCTGCCCGGACAGTCTAGCATCAGAGAGAGTCTCAAGCATGTTCGGCAGTGTTAGTCATGGCTAGATGCGTTGCTATCATCGGGCTGGGGCTTATCGGCGGCTCGATTGGTTTGGCTCTCAAGGGCGCTGAACCTGAAGCGGTTGAGCTGGTGGGTTATGCCCGCCGGCCGGAGGCGGCGGACCGGGCGCGGCAAATGGGAGCCATTGACCGGGTTGAGAATTCGCTGCCTTCTGCCGTGGGTAAGGCGGACTTGGTCATACTGGCGACTCCCACGATGTCTATCAAGGAGATTCTGTCCCAGATTGGTCCGCACCTGGCGGCCGGGTGTGTAGTCACAGATGTGGCCAGCACCAAGGTGCAGGTTATGCAGTGGGCGGAGGAGAGCCTGCCGCAGAGCATCAGCTTTGTGGGCGGCCATCCCATGGCAGGGAAGGAGCTGTCCGGGATCGAAGTTGCTGATGCTGATCTCTTCAAAGGCTGCACGTACTGCATTGTTCCGGGACGCGGCGCATCCGAAGCCGCGGTCCAGACGGTCGTCGACCTGGTGCACAGAGTCGGCGCGCATCACGTGCTGCTGAGTGCCACAGAGCATGACCAGTTCGTGGCGGGGATCAGCCACTTGCCGCTGATTCTGGCTTCTGCCCTGGTGATGGCGACTACGCAGAGTCCGCGCTGGCCCAAGATGTCCGATGTTGCGTCGACTGGTTACCAGAGCACGACCCGTCTGGCCTCGCAGCACCCGCGGATGAATCGCGACATCTGCCTCACCAACGGAGAGAATATCGTTGCCTGGATTGATGAATTCACCAAGGAGGTGCAGCGGTTCCGGAGTCTCATAGCCGAAGGAGACCTGAGCCTGGAGGAGGCTTTTGAAAGAGCCCGGCAGGCCCGCAACGCCTGGATAGAGGAGCATGGAAAGAAGAGTTAGGCGGCCTTCTGCGGTTGGAGGGGAGGTCACCCCTCCGGGGGACAAATCGATCTCTCACCGCGCAGCCATTCTGAATAGCCTCGCCAACGGCACTGCAAGAGTAACCAACTTCGCGCCGGGGGCGGATTGTGCCTCCACCCTGTCGTGTTTGCGTGCCCTGGGAGTGAGGATGGAAACGGTGTCTGCGAATCCCCCAACGATCGAGATCCATGGGGTGGGGGTTATGGGATTCACCGAGCCGGATACGGTGCTCGATGCTGGAAACAGCGGCACGACGATGCGCCTTCTGACGGGCCTTCTGGCGGGGCAGGCCTTCTTCACCGTGATCACCGGCGACGCGTCCCTTTGCTCTCGGCCTATGGGCCGGGTGATCCACCCGCTGCGCCTGATGGGCGCCAGGATCTACGGCAGGAACCGCGACACGCTGGCGCCGTTGGCTATCAAGGGACAGGAGCTTCATGGCCTCGACTACACCCTGCCGGTCGCCAGCGCTCAGATCAAGTCGGCGATGCTTATCGCTGGCCTTTTCAGCCAGCAGAAGGGGAGAACGGTAGTCCGGGAGCCGGCGGTATCGCGCGACCATACGGAGAGAATGCTACGAGCCATGGGGGTGAAGGTGACAGCCGAGGGACCGGTGGTCACGCTGATGCCCCCTGCGGCTCCTCCAAAGGCGATCGATGTCCACGTGCCTGGCGACATTAGCTCGGCAGCCTACTGGCTGGTTCTGGGCGCTATTCATCCGAATGCCAGGGTCAGGATCAAGGGGACTGGCGTCAACCCCACCAGAACAGGTATCATTGATGTCCTGCTGAAGATGGGGGCCCGACTCAAGGCGGAGAACGAGCGGGTCATCAACAACGAACCGGTGGCTGATCTGGTGGTCGAGTCGAGCGAGTTGACCGCCGCGGAGATAGGAGGGGATCTGGTCCCACGCCTGATCGACGAAGTACCGGTTCTGGCGGTGGCGGCTTGCCTGGCCACGGGCACTACGGTGATCAAGGATGCGGCGGAGCTTCGAGTGAAGGAGACGGACCGCATTGCCTTCCTGGTGGCGGAGCTTTCGAAAATGGGAGCCAATGTTGAAGAATTGCCTGATGGCATTATCATTAGGGGTGGTGGAAAGCTGAATGGCGCCGTGTGCTCCAGTCATGGCGACCACCGCATCGCCATGGCTTTGGGGGTAGCCGGGGCCATCGCTAACGGCGAAACGCTGATTGAAGACGCTGGAGTTGTGGATATCTCATACCCTGGTTTCTGGCAAGAACTGGAAAGACTGACTGCTCACTTGGCTGAGGGAGGACAGAAATGACTACTGAGCTGATTCACCTCGGTTTCAGCAACATGGCGGCAATAGACAAGGTGGTTGCCATAATCTCGCCCAATTCGGCGCCGTCGAAGCGCTTGATTCATGATGCCAAGAGCAAGGGACACGTCATCGACATGACCAATGGCCGGAGAACCAAGGCCGTACTCATCATGGACAACGGTCACATTGTGCTGGCGGCCATCACTCCGGAGACAATTGGCGGCAGAGTGCTGAGCATGCGCAAGTCCGGACCCAAAGGGCAGTTTGAAGAGGCGGAGCAGGCGGAGTAGGGGCCATGTCTCTGCTTCTAATCTTGTCAGGCCCTTCTGGCGCAGGCAAGGACGCTCTGCTCAATCGAATGAAGGAACTGGGTGTTCCCCTCCACTACGTTGTGACGTCAACCACGCGTCCTCCACGAACCGGAGAAAAAGACGGCGTGGAGTACACTTTTGTGTCTGAGTCCGGGTTTCAAGAGATGCTGCAGCGCGGTGACCTCGTTGAGTCGGCCAAGGTCTATGGGTACTGGTACGGTGTGCCCAAGCATGAGGTGAAGCAGGCCCTGGATGAGGGGAAAGACGTGGTCCTGAAGATAGATGTCCAGGGTGCGGCCACGATCAGGAACCTTCTGCCCGGGGCTGTCCTGGTCTTCCTGACTCTCCCATCGCTGGAGGAGTACGAGAAGCGGCTCAGACAGCGGAAGACCGAATCCGACACTGATCTTAAGGTGCGGTTGGGGAAGGTGACCGAGGAAATGCGGAGCATGCTCATCTTCGACTACGTGGTGGTGAACCGTCAGGATGAGCTGGACGGGGCGGTGGACCAGATCAAGTCCATTGTCGCGGCGGAGAAATGCCGGGTGAATCCACGCGTCGTCCAGTTCAAGTAGGCGCGTGCTGCGGCGCGATCCGGCGAGTTGCCAGGCCGTTCTACTGCCGCGTGACTACATGAACTCGTCCAGCAGAGCGCCCACCTGTGCCGGGTCGATCGCCCGTTTGACCAGAGGCCCCTTCCCGAGAACCGGGAATTCATCCTCGAATGTGGGCCTCTCCTGCCGGTAGAATACCCCGACTGGTATTCTCTCATCCCACTCCTGCGACTTCTCCATGGCGGCGAACCGGTCGCTTGCCTGATGGCTGGTTTCCTCCAGCCGGTAGACCCTTTCTTTGTACCAGGCAAAGGTGTTCCGGCGGTTGAAGGAAACGCATGGTTGGAGGATGTCGATCAGGGCGAATCCGCGGTGCTGGATCCCGCTCTTGATCAGCCCGGTCAGGTGGTCCGGGTCTCCAGAGAAGCCACGAGCCACGAACGTGCCTCCGGCGGCTATGGCTACCGCCAGGGAATTCAGCGGCGCCGACGCACCGTGCGGCGTGGTCTTGGTAACGAACCCTACGTCGCTGGTGGGCGAAGCCTGGCCCTTGGTGAGGGCGTAGACCTGGTTGTTGTGGACCAGGTAGGTGATGTCGTGATTCCGCCGCACGGAGTGGAGGAAATGGTTTCCGCCTTCTCCGTAGCCATCGCCGTCGCCTCCCACCGCGATGACGGTCAATTCGGGGTTGGCGATCTTGGCCCCGGCGGCGGCGGGGAGGGTGCGGCCGTGCAGCACGTTCAGCACGTTGCCTCTGGTGTAGTGCGGCAGCTTCCCGGCCTGGCCGATGCCGGAGACCATCAGCACCTTGTGGGGTTCAAGGTCCAACTCCACAAGGGCCTTTTTCAGTGCGTTGAGGATACCGAAGTTCCCGCAGCCGGGGCACCAGGCTGGCTGGCCTCCTGTGTAGTCGGTCGTCTTCACCATGATCAGACCACCTCCTTCTTGAGATGTTCCATGACGTAGGCCGGTGTGAATGGCCTGCCGTCGAACTTCAGGATGGTGCCGGAAACCTGGTGTCCTGTCTCCGCGCGCAGCAGTTGCGCGAACTGAGCGGTGGCATTGTTCTCCACCGCGAGGGTTCTCCTGGCTCCCTTCAGAGCCAGGGTCGCTGCTTCAGTGGGGAAGGGCCAGATTTCGGCGAAGTGAACCAGGTTTACGCTGAGACCATGGCGGGCAGCCGTATCGACGGCCTCTTTCGTAGCGCCCAGGGTGCTGCCCCAGCCTATCAGCGTGATATCCGCCTGAGGCGGGCCGTATGTCCTCGGTCCGGATATCTCCTTCTTGAGGCCTTCCAGCTTGCGCTGCCGCTTCAGCATCATAGCCGTCCGGGTTTCGGCGTCTTCGATGAGGTGGCCTTCTTCGTTGTGCTCGTCTGAGTCGGCAACCACCAGCGCGGTCGATTGCAGAGGGAACGCCCGTGGGGAGATACCGGAGGCCGTGGTCTCGTACCTCTTGTAGCTTCCCAGTTTGGATGGGTCTGCTTCTGAGAGAAGCTGCCCTCTCTTGATCTGCACTTTGGAAAGGTCGAATCTCTCCGCCGTGGCATACGAGCTGGCCAGGTACTGATCAGTGAGAATGATCGCGGGAACCTGGTATTCGTCGGCCAGATTGAAGGCCTTCACCGTCAACCAGAAGGCATCCTCCACGTTCGCCGGGGCCAGCACGACTCGGGGGAAATCGCCGTGCGAGGCATGCAAGGCGAACAGCAGGTCGCCCTGTTCCGTTCTCGTGGGGAGGCCGATGGCGGGGCCGGCACGCTGGCCATCCACGACCACAATCGGCGTCTCTGTCATTCCGGCCAGACCCAACCCTTCCACCATCAGGCAGAAGCCGCCCCCTGAGGTGGCAGTCATGGAGCGGACTCCGGCATAGGATGCCCCTATGATCATGTTGATGGCGGATATCTCGTCTTCGGGCTGAACCACGACGATGCCCAGCTCATCGGCCTTGCCGGCCATATATTCCATGATGGTGGTGGAAGGGGTCATGGGGTAGGCCGAGACGAATTTGCATCCGGCAGCCATGGCGCCCAGAGCGACGGCCTCATTCCCGTTGAGCAGCATCCTCTTCTGGGCACCGGCCGGGCCGACTTGCTTGCCAAGACCCCTTCTGGAACTGGCTTTGGCATCTTCGTAACCACGAGCGGCTGCGTCGGCGTCGGCCTGGCCTATCTGCAAGGCGCCGAAATAGTCGAGTACCACGCTCTTCAGGGATGCGCTGTCATAGCCGAGGAACGACATGGCGGCACCCACGGCTACGAGATTAGCCGCCTGTTTGTTCTTGGCGGTCTCCAGGGCCATCCGCTCCAGCGGCAGGCCCAGCGCTCTCTCGTTGGCACCGACACCCTCCATCCTGTCTGAGTCGAAGATGATGACGCCATCACTAGAGACCTCTCTTTGATGCAGGTCGATTGTTTGCCGATCCAAGGCCAGCAAGACATCCACCTCTTCCGAGATGGCACCCACGTCGCCATCGCCGGCGCGTATCCGGAAGAAGTTGTGGCCGCCGCGCACCCTGGACTCGTAGTCCTGGTCAGCGAAGACGCTGAATCCGTAGCGGGCCAGCGCCTTGGCGATGATGAATCCGGCGGCTTGCACTCCCTGCCCTGCTTCCCCACCCACCATGATGTTGATGTCTACTGCCATAACCCACCTCCGAACCCACTAGCAGTTGCTGACTTGAAGAGTCTCTGGTGCTGCTGGACTTCTTGTACTTGACTGTGGCTACTCGGCCGAAGACCGTAG
>DAIQQD010000169.1:1880-4648 GCA_036787015.1 Chloroflexota bacterium | reverse complement strand
CCTCTGCGCTTTCTCTGTCCCCCAAGAGTGGGGGGGTTGATAGAAGAGTATGAGGCAAGCCCCATACTCCATTGACAATGATGTCCAAGTGAGTTACAATATTGCCATATAGTAATATATCAATACATCAGTGGGGGCAAGAATTGGCTGAAAACATAGACAACGGAGAACTGACCGAGATCTTCAGGCGCCAGGCGGAACTCTGCAAGTCGCTGGCTGATGCGAAGCGGCTCATGATACTGAACGGGCTGAAGGACGGGCCGAAGTCGGTCGGTGAACTGGCGGAAATCGCCGGTCTGAAGCAGTCAAATGCCTCACAGCACATCGGCATCCTGCGGAGAGCCGGCGTGATCAAGCCTGAGCGGCAAGGGAACACGGTGTACTATAGCCTGGTCACCCCTAAGATCGCCGCAGCTTGCGATATGGTGCGTCAGGTCATTGCCGAGGAGATTCAGAGAAGCGAAGCCTTGGGGAAGATACTCTGAGGTGTCGTTGAGCCTTGATACGGTTGGGAGAACAAAGGAGGCAAAGGAGGATGGAAATGTCGGTACCAGGATATCAGTGTCAGCAGTGTTGGGCCACATTCACGGATGACCGGTGTTGCGGCGATCCGAACGAGGCCGGACCGAAGTGCCCCACGTGCCAGAGCACCAATGTCAAGAAGGTGGAGCTGCCGGAGAGCTGGGTGAACAGAGTCCGCAGCGGCCTGCGCTTTGGCTGAAGATAGGGCAATAGAGGCCGTGAGCCTCAGTAACGTAACCAGTCAGATGCAAAACTTGATGGTTGTCCCGGTTATGGAGGTGGCAGATGGCCAATGCCGTGGCTAGTCAGCGGTCATATCTTGAGGGCAAGTTCGGGAACCGGGTCAGTTTCAATGAAACGGAGCGCAAGCTATACGGCCATGACATCGCTGAGATTCCGAGCCTGATCAGGCCCTTGATCGGTGACACCAAACCGGACGCTGTTGTCCAGCCGCAGTCCGAGGAAGAGCTGGCGGAATTGGTCAAATGGGCTGTCAAGAGCAATGTGCGGTTGACGCCCCGCGGCAAGGCCACCTCCGGCTACGGCGGAGCGATCCCGGTCAAGAAGGGCATTGTGGTCGACTTCTACCGGATGAACAAGGTTGTCCGGATCGATCCGGACGGCCGGACGGCCACCGTCCAGGCCGGCGTCGTCTGGGAGAAGCTGGACAAATTGCTGGCCAAGCAAGGCCTGACACTGCGGCTTTACCCTTCCAGCTACCCTTCGTCCACTGTCGGCGGGTGGCTGGCACAGGGTGGGGCCGGCATTGGCTCCTATGAAGCGGGCTGGTTTTGCAGCAACGTGGTCAGTGCGCGAGTTGTTCTCCCGGACGGCACTGTGAAGGAGTTCAGCGGGCCGGAGCTGGACTTGATTGCGGAGGCCGAAGGTACCACCGGGTTGATCAGCCAGGTGACCATCCGTGTCCAGCCACTGGAGAAGCTGGAGATAGTGGCCATCTCCTGCCCCAACGCCCACGATGTGCAACGGTTGATGCAGTCGATCATCGACGAGAAGCTGCCCATCTGGTCGGTACTCTTCATAAATCCGCGGATGGCCGAACTGAGGAACAAGGCCCCCCAACAGGAGCATTACGGGCATTACGATGAAGAGAAGGTGGCTCTCCCGATTTCGTACATCATCATTCTGACTTTCCGGGCCAAGGACTCTCAGGATGTGCTCGGCAAGCTCCCGAAAATGATGGAAGCCTCCCATGGCGAGAGGCTGAGTGATGAGATCGCCCAGCACGAATGGAAGAATCGCTTCAAGCTGATGGTGGTGAAGCGCCTGGGCCCAAGCCTGGTGCCCGCCGAAGTGGTGGTTCCTCTCAAGAATTTTGGCGATTTCATGACGGATATTGAGCAACAGGTCAGCCAGCCGCTGATCAAGGAAAGCGTTCTCATCCGTGATGGCAAGAGCGGTCAGCCCGAAGTGGTAGTCCTGGGCTTCATTCCCAGCGACCAGCGCCGTTTCAGCTACAATCTCGTTTTTCCTCTATCGCTCACCATCGCCAAGGTCGCCGCGAAGTATGGCGGGCGACCGTTTTCCACCGGACTCTATTTCTCCGGGAAGGCGAAGGAGGTGCTGGGCGAAGAGAAGGTCAGGAAGCTGAGGGAGTTCAAGTCAAAGACCGACCCCAAGGACATCCTCAACCCCGGCAAGGTGATCGGCAATGGCCTGCTGAGCACCGCTGTCAACCTGGCTGGATCCTTTGGCTGGCTTCTACGGCCAATGGGCAACCGCGTTGCCTCCAAGATCGGCGAACGCCTGACTGGGCCTGTCCGTGATATTCCGGCAGATGTGGCCTGGTATGCGTACGCCTGCTCGCAGTGCGGCTACTGTGTCGATGAGTGCGACCAGTTTTATGGCCGGGGCTGGGAGAGCCAGAGCCCGCGGGGCAAGTGGTACTGGCTGCGGGAGTATATGGAAGGCCGCGAGGAATGGAACCAGGCAATGGTAGACACCATTCTGGTTTGCACGACCTGCGAGCTCTGCAACCTGCGCTGTTCGGCTTCACTGCCTATCGAGCAATCGTGGCTGAAGCTGCGGGGCAAACTGATAAACGAAGAGAAGAGGATGACCTTCCCGCCATTTGAGATGATGGCGGCGGCCACCCGCAGGGAGGGTGACATCTGGGCCGGCTATCGCAAGGACCGCGCCGCCTGGTTCCCCAAAGATCTATGGGAGAAGCACGGGCCGTCACACCAATCCAAGGCCGTCTACTTTGCGGGCTGCACTGCCAGTTATGT
>DAIQQD010000169.1:0-1780 GCA_036787015.1 Chloroflexota bacterium | reverse complement strand
CTTATCAAGGCCATGCCCAACGTCAACCTGGTGGAGATGTCCCACAACCGCGAGGAGGCTCACTGCTGCGGCAGCGTACTCACGCTGATCAAAGACCCGCCGGTGGCGGCCGAGATTGGCAAGACGCGGCTGGACGAGGCGCTGGAGACAGGTGCCACCAAGGTCCTCAGCCTCTGCCCCTGCTGCCAATTCCAGTTGCGCGTCACAGCGGATAAGAAGAAGGTACCGATTGAGGTGGTCGACCTGTCCCGGTTTGCCGCCTCGTCGCTGGGATTCGACTTTCCGGATCCTAACCCCGAAGTGCAGAAGCAGTGGGCGGTCTTCGAGGGTATGATCGCCCTCATGACGCCGCAGGGCTTTGCCGACCTGATGGGCACTATGTGGCCGGAGATGATCGATGCCATGCCGTTCGGCATGGGCAAGATGATGCGGGTCATGGGCAAGATTCCTGTGACGCTGGAGATGATGAAGCCCATGTTCCCGATTCTGTTCCCCAGGCTGCTGCCGATGATGCTGCCGAAGGTGATGCCGGCCATGCTGGAGAGAGTGGCGAAGCGCATTCCTATGCCGGACTACATGCAGGAGCAGATGCCGGAGATGATGCCCGGGGTGATGGACAACCTGATGCCCCACATGATCGGGGACGTGGTGCCGCTGGTGACTCAGCCCATGATCGACTATCTACGGGGTAGAGAACCGGCCGCCTGAGGCGGCGCTTTTGAATCGGGCATGGGGTTGTGCTATAGTGCTGGATCAAGTACGCCGCATGTCTGGCACAGCACCACACGAACCGCTTCACTGCTCATGTTCTCGCCTCCACGCGAGAGTCCACGTTCATGCATTCCCGGCAAAAGGCCAAACGGGCGCGATAAGCATAATAACGCTCATCATTATATTGCTGGCGCCCTTAGTTATCCTGGGAGGATTGGCGTTTGTACTCGTGCTTGCCTATGCCAACAGAGTGTCACAGATAACCGCCAAGTCCGAATCCCAGCCAAAACCGACAGTGTGCCCCGCGTGCGGGCACAAGCTCGTGGAGATTCGCAAGTTCTGCGCTGAGTGCGGGGCTTCCATCTGGCTACCCGAGCCGGAGCTACCGGGAGAGCCGGATATCAGCACCGGAGAACCTGAGTAGGTCTCCTTTCTCCCTCTGGTTCCAGGGGCCATCACTAGTTCGCTCAGAACCGCAGTCCGGCCCATTTCTTTGAAGCAGGAAGGATCAGACGAATGCGTTGTAGCGAAGTCCTGAGCACCCTGAAGGAGCTGGGCGACCCCGCAAACGTGGCGGGGATGGCGCGCTTCGGAATCAAGCCGGCCGTGGCTCTTGGAGTCTCCAAGCCCGCTCTGAGGAGGCTGGCCAAGGATCTGGGCCGGGATCACGACTTGGCACAAGAACTGTGGGCTTCGGGGGTGCATGAGGCCAGGGTGCTGGCTAGTATGATCGACCGTCCGGCGGAAGTAACTGACGATCAAATGGACAGCTGGGCAAATGACTTCGACAACTGGGATATCTGCGACCAGTGCTGCCTGAACCTGTTCTGGAAGACGGCGTTTGCATATGAGAAGGTTGAGGAATGGAGCGCCAACGGTGGTGAGTTCGTGAAGCGGGCCGGATTCGTACTTATGGCTTGCTTGGCCATTCACGACAAGAAGGCATCAGACAGCAGGTTCGAGAGTTTTCTCGCTATCATTGAGAGAGAAGCTCATGACGACAGGAATCTCGTCAGGAAGGCGGTCAACTGGGCGCTGCGGCAGATCGGGAAGCGGAACGCCGATTTGA
>DAIQQD010000024.1:9298-16168 GCA_036787015.1 Chloroflexota bacterium | reverse complement strand
TGCGATATGCCACCGAGCGGCCTTACCACCGAACCAGCGTTCAGTCTGGCAAACACAACTCAAGAAGTGGTACAACTATTGGGGGCAGGTCAGCACTCGTTGTTATGGACCTAGCCGGTCTTGACCAGACGGTGTGGAAACGGTGCGAAAGGTCTCCGGCAGCGAGGAGATCACTCCCGATGGTTGCAGATCAGCGTAGACAATCGGTTCAGAAGGAGAGCATGAGACACGGAGTCGGAGGTGTATTTGCGGAACCCGTTGGCGCGTAGAGACTGGCGGAATAGGTGGGCGCGACACCGGGCAGATCGGCTTTGCCTATGCTACTCATTATGGCAGCCCTATACCTGCCCAGTTTCCGGACTAGGTCTGGGAAGCGATTACTAGACGGTACGGACGGAAGTTAGGCATGAGCAAACGGGTCAACAAGCATCCTTTCTGTGAAGATGGCTCTCTCTGGTACAAAGACGCCATAGTATATGAGCTTCATATCCGGGCTTTCTCAGACAGCGATGCGGATGGTGTTGGAGACATCCAGGGACTGATAGATAAGCTGGACTATCTTCACGACCTGGGAGTAACCGCCATCTGGCTCTTGCCCTTCTATCCTTCGCCTCTGAAGGACGATGGGTACGATGTCTCCGATTATGTTGACATTCAGCCCGTGTACGGCAACATGAGCGATCTCAGGACTCTTGTGGAGGAAGCTCACCGGCGTGGTTTGAGGATCATCATCGAACTGGTGCTGAATCACACGTCGGATCAACATCCGTGGTTCCAGCGGGCACGCCGTGCCCCGCCAGGAAGCCGCTGGCGTGATTTCTATATCTGGAGCGACACAACGAACAGGTACCATGAAGCCCGCATTATCTTCAACGAATGCGAGCAGTCCAATTGGACCTGGGATTCAGTAGCCCAAGCATACTACTGGCACCGTTTCTACTCACATCAGCCAGACCTAAACTATGACAATCCGGCGGTGCACCGGGCGATCATCAACGTGGTGAACTTCTGGCTGCGACTGGGTGTTGACGGCTTCAGGGTAGACGCGGTGCCATATCTATACAAGCGAGAGGGTACCACATGTGAGAACCTGCCGGAAACCCATGCCTACTTGAAGGGCCTGCGCAAGCATGTCGATGCGAAGTTCAAGGATCGAATACTTCTGGCTGAGGCGAACCAGTGGCCCGAGGATGCGGTTGCTTACTTCGGAGATGGCGATGAATTCCACATGGCCTTTCACTTCCCACTGATGCCGCGCATGTTCATGGCCATTCGCATGGAGGACCGGTTTCCTATCCTCGACATCTTGGAGCAGACCCCTCAAATTCCGGACCAATGCCAGTGGGCGCTCTTTCTTCGAAATCATGACGAACTGACGCTGGAGATGGTGGCTGATGAGGAACGCGACTACATGTATCGAGTATACGCTCATGACCCTGTTGCCAAGCTGAATCTGGGAATCCGCCGCCGACTGGCTCCACTCCTGAACAACGACCGCCGGAAGATCGAACTGATGAACGTCCTGCTCTTCTCACTGCCAGGCACGCCAGTTATCTATTACGGCGACGAGATCGGCATGGGCGACAACATCTATCTCGGTGATCGGAACGGCGTGCGCACTCCGATGCAGTGGAGCCCTGACCGCAATGCCGGCTTCTCTCGGACGAATCCACAGAGGCTATTCCTGCCTCCCATAATCGATCCTGAGTACCACTTTGAGTCCGTAAATGTGGAGAATCAACAGGGCAACCCCGACTCTCTGCTCTGGTGGATGAAGCGGCTTGTTGCTTTAAGGAAGCGCTTCAAGAGCCTCGGGAGAGGCAGCATTTCATTCTTGCATCCCGAGAATCGCAAGATTCTCGCCTTCATCCGCCAGCACCAGGAGGAGGCCATTCTGGTAGTGGCCAACCTCTCACACAACGCCCAGCATGGCCGGCTTGACCTCTCCGCTTTCAAAGGGGTCTCGCCTGTAGAACTCTTCGGCCGTTCTGAGTTTGCCGCGATTGTTGGTGACGAGTATGACCTCTCTCTCGGTCCTTACGGTTTCTACTGGTTCTCGCTGAGACCGGAGCGAATGGAGGCACCGCACCAGCGCATCCTACCTGCGGACACTGCGGAGACCTCTGCTCCAATGCCCACAATTGCCCTTGATGAGAAGGAAATCATGGAGCAAGAGAACTGGCCGATCCTCGAAGAAGTGCTGTTGAACTACTTCCCAGAGCGTCGCTGGTTCCTTGGGAAGGCAAGACGAATCCAATCGTGCGAAATTGAGGACGTTGTTCCCTTCGATTTTCCGGATCATACCGCCCACCTTCTGTTGTCCAGGGTCGACTACTGCGAAGGTGAATCAGAGACATACGCCATCCTACTGGCTGTTGCTCGGAAGGAGGAGGCTCAAAGGATACTGACGGAGCACCGCCGTGCCGTCGTCGCTTATCTAGAATCCGCCGGTCAGCCTGGAGACAGCCCGCTCTTGCTGTACGACGCGATGGTGGACAGGGGTTCTTGCAGCGACTTGCTGGATGCCATCGGCAAACGGCGCCGTTTCAAAGGAGAAGCAGGCGCCGTCGTGGCTGTGCCGGGCCGAATGTTCGAGAGTCTCGATGAGGTGAGCAGAACCAAGCTAGGTTTGGACAGTGCACCCGTCAAGGCCGGGCGAAGCAACACGTCTGTCACCTATGGCGATCGCCTCATCCTCAAACTGTTCCGGCACCTGGAAGAGGGTCCAAACCCAGACCTGGAGGTGGGACTCTTCCTGACGGAAGAGGCACATTTCTCCTACGCTCCACCGCTAGTCGGCGCCCTGGAATACCGTCGAAGGAACAAGCGTCCATCGACCCTGGCTGTTCTGCATAATCTGGTTCCAAACGCGGTGGACGCCTGGCGATACACACTGGACGCTCTGGACCGCTTCTTCGAGCTCGCTCTGGCACATCCTGCCGTGCAGGTGCCACCCATCCCTCAGACGCCACCACTGTTCCTAAGCGCACCCGTTCCGGCACTGGTTCAGGAAACGGTAGGGCCATATCTTCCCTTGGTGCATCTCCTTGGAGAGCGCACGGCGCAGCTTCACCTAGCACTGGCATCAGACCGAACTGATCCGGAGTTCTGCCCTGAACCCTTCTCAGTCCTGTACCAGAACTCGGTCTACCACTCCATGAGGAGCTCTGCACTGCAGACCATGGAATTGTTGCGGGCGCGATTGGACACTCTGCCTGAGGCAGTGAGAAGAGATGCTGAAGCGGTTCTGTCGTTTGAGGATAGCATGGTCGCGCGCTTTCAGCCTTTGCGCAACATCACGTTCGGCGGTTGGCGGATCCGTTGTCATGGTGACTACCATTTGGAACAGGTGCTCTACACGGGAAAGGATTTCGTGATCATCGATTTCGAAGGAGACACCAAACGGCCCCTGACGGAACGACGGTTGAAACGCTCGCCGCTCAGAGATGTCGCCGGCATGGTCCGCTCCTTCGACTACGCTGCCAGTTTTTCTGTGGAACGCCAGGCGTCTACGGGGGGCGCCCCCGGGCAGACACGTCTGCTTGAGCTGTGGGCCAAGTTTTGGACAACGTGGGTGACACCGGTATTCCTGACGTCCTATGTGAATACCGCTAGGCAGGCATCATTGCTTCCGGACGGTGAAAGGGAGCTGGCCATTCTGCTGAATGCGTATCTGCTGGACAAGGCGATCTCAGAGATCACCTATGAACTTGACGGCCGTCCTGATTGGCTCAGGGTGCCAATCAGAGCCATACTCCGGATGATGGAGGAATAAGCGCACAAGCCCACAGGCAGAGCCTCAACGCAAGTGTGCCGCCTTGCGTGGCCCCCATATGTGCCTGTCCACGCTCTCTTTCAGGAGGATGGCTCCCAGTGGCAGCAGGACAAGGTTGGCGCGATGCGGGCGCCCATGATGGCTCAGCGGCGAAAGGAGGTCCCCGAATGTGGACTCGGGAGCAATTGCATGAACTCGTGGCGGAGAAATTCCGGGACTATACCTTCGTGGTGGTTTCCAACCGGGAACCCTATATCCACAGCCACATCTCCGGCGCCATCCAGTGCGATATGCCGCCGAGCGGCTTGACTGCAGCACTTGACCCGATCATGCGGGCATGTGGAGGAACCTGGATAGCCCACGGCAGCGGAAATGCCGACAGGGAGACCGTGGATGAACGAGACCGCGTTCGAGTACCACCGGATGACCCGCACTACACGCTCAGGAGACTCTGGCTTTCCAAGGAAGAAGAGGATGCCTATTACTATGGCTTCTCCAACGACGCGCTTTGGCCGCTGTGCCATATAGCCTACACCCGGCCGACGTTCAACGAAACCGAATGGAGCATCTACAGAGCAGTCAATGAACGCTTCTCTGAAGCTGTGCTCGAGGAGGTCGGCACCAGGAAGGCCTTCGTCTTTGTCCAGGACTACCATCTCACGCTCATGCCACGCCTGCTGCGCCAAGCGAACCCCAACCTCGTCATTGCGCAGTTCTGGCATATTCCCTGGCCCAACCCGGAGGCCTTCCGCGTCTGTCCCTGGCAGGCAGATATCCTGAAAGGGTTGCTGGGCAACCATCTTCTGGGCTTCCATCTTCGGTACCACTGCAACAACTTCCTGGACACCGTTGATCGAGCGATCGAGGCCAGGGTGGACCGGGACAGGTATGAGGTAACACACGGAGGCGAGAAGACCGCTATTCGTCCCTTCCCCATCAGTGTTGACTTCGAGGAGGTGAACAGGAGGGCCCAGGAGAAGGACGTGCTGGTCGAGATGCAGAGGCTCAAGAAGAGCCTGGAAATCAAGGGGAAGTTCGTTGGGATGGGATTGGATAGGATCGACTACACCAAGGGGATACCAGACAGGCTCCGCGCCTTTGACCGGTTCCTGGAGCGATATCCCGACTACCGGAACCGGGTCGTATTCATACAGACCGGTGTCCCCAGCCGGGTGCATGTCCCGGCCTACCGGAGGATCAACGACGAGATCGATAGCCTCATCGAGGAGGTGAACTGGAAGTACGAATCGGAGCACTGGAAGCCTGTCATTGATCTTCGGGGCCCCTTATCGCCTCTGACGGTGATGGCACTGCGGCGCCTGGCCGACTTCGCCATTGTCAGTTCTCTTCATGATGGCATGAACCTCGTGGCCAAGGAATTCGTGTCCAGCACCGTTGACGACGACAAGGTCCTGATCCTCAGCCAGTTTACAGGAGCGGCCAGGGAGCTGACCGATGCGGTTCTGGTGAACCCGTATGCCACTGACGAGTTTGCCGGAGCCATCAAGGAGGCTCTCGAAATGCCAATCGAGGAGAGGCAGCGTAGGATGCGCCGCATGCGCGCCGTGGTCCAGGAGAACAACGTCTACAAGTGGGCAGCGGACATCGTGACTGAGATGGCGAAGCTCGAGTTCGGAGGGTGAATGGAGCACCTCTTTTCCGTGTGGCAAGAGATTGGGGAGCGCATCAAGACAGCTCACCAGATCCTGCTCCTGACTGACTTTGATGGCACTCTGTCACCCATTGTGGGCAGGCCGGAAGAGGCAGTCCTTCCCGACGACACCAGACTGGCGCTCGAGGCACTGTCAGGCCATGATCGGGTCAGCGTGGCGGTGATTAGTGGCAGGGCTCTCAGTGACATCAAGAACAAGGTGGGAATCCAAGGGATAACCTACGCCGGAAACCATGGATTAGAAGTAGAGGGGCCATGGCTTGAGTTTCTCTATCCACCAGCGGAGGCCATGAGGCCCGTTATGAGCCGCCTGTGCTCGACATTGACCAACGCCTTGGCCGGTTTCGAAGGAGCCTTCGTCGAAGACAAGGGGCTGACACTGAGCGTGCACTATCGACTAGCTAGAGAAGACAGGGTTGAAGAACTAAAGAGGGTCTGCGAAGAAACCGTCCGCGGTCTGCGCTCCGAGGGCAAGATCAGAACGGCCGAGGGCAAGAAAGTCTGCGAGATACGACCGGGGGCGCCATGGGACAAGGGAGATGCCATGGCACTGCTCTTGAGTAAGTGGACTTCATCGACAGGCGGGGGCAGCGATCTCACGCTATTCCTTGGAGATGACCTGAGCGATGAAGGGGGGTTCAAGGTGGTGAACACACATGGAGGTATCTCCATTTTCGTTGGAGAGGCTGGTGCCAGCACGGCAGCAAGTTACTTCCTCAGATCACCAGATGAGGTGGCAGACTTCCTGGAGCGACTTCGTCGGACTGGCGCCTTCGGTGAGGCGCCTGCCTGACGTGACTCGAACCTACCTCAGTATTCCAGGCCTTCTATCGATGAGACGGACTGAATCTCCATGGGAACTTCCCGAGTTCTACATCTATCCTGCACAGGGCCATAATCTAAGGCATAGACCTAGAGTGGAAGAATGCCAGGGCGACAGTGATCCATAGCGCAAGCCATCTTCCTAAGTCGCTTATTGAAGCCATGAGCGCCCTTGCCTACCTAACCGTGTGGTCGCTGACTATAGAGGCGTCCATCGGGATCTTGGTCCTAGCCGCAGTGGTTTCTCTGCTCTTGGCGTTGGTCTATTTGCCTTGCTTCGTGTGGGGTAAGGCTTGGTCGCAGGTCAGACCCCAGAGGTCAGGGCATCGTCTGAAGGCTGGGCTGTTACGCTAGTGTTGACTGCAAATGAGAAGGGTGCCTATTAGAACACCCTACCCCTTCAGCCCCAGATGGTCACAGGACATCCCCCTCTGTATCCAAGCCCAGGTTGACAGTCCCCACCGAGCCTCTGGTACCATTGAGTAGGGGGAGCGATGTCCAGGTTGTTGGCGAAGGTCACGTTGACATGCGTTGACATCGTGGTACTGGAGCCGGATTGACAGACAAGGTTCTGGTCGCCAATCGTGGCGAGATAGCCATC
>DAIQQD010000024.1:0-9198 GCA_036787015.1 Chloroflexota bacterium | reverse complement strand
TGGAGCCGGATTGACAGACAAGGTTCTGGTCGCCAATCGTGGCGAGATAGCCATCCGTGTCATGCGTGCATGCCGCGAACTTGGTCTCAAGTCTGTGGCTGCATATTCCTCGGTGGACAAGGATGCTCTCTTTGCGAAGTACGCCGATGAAGCATACCCGCTGGGAGGGCCGACCCTAACTCAAAGCTACCTCAACATCGGGAAGATCATTGGGGTAGCCAAGGACTGTGGAGCTACTGCCATTCATCCCGGCTACGGTTTCCTGGCTGAGAACCCTCAGTTCGCTGCCGCCTGCGAGAAGAACGGCCTCAGATTCATTGGGCCTTCGAGCCAGGTGATCCAGCTGATGGGCGACAAGGTGGCGGCGCGCCGCGAGATGCGGAGGGCCGGCGTTCCGGTTGTGCCCGGTGCTGCTAGCTACATCTCCAACTTTGACGAGGCAAAGGCATCTGCTGAGGAACTGGGCTATCCCATTCTGATCAAGCCGTCAGGCGGCGGTGGTGGGATAGGAATGATCGCAGTGTACACTGAAAGAGACCTGCAGAAGGCCCTCGACTCATCTGGGGCCATCGCGTCCAAGGCTTTTGGCACGGCGACTGTTTACATAGAGAAGTACCTGCCTCATGCTCGCCACATAGAGGTGCAGATACTGGCGGACTCGTACGGAAACGTGATTCACCTGTGGGAGAGAGAATGCTCCATTCAGAGACGGCATCAGAAACTGATCGAGGAAGCCCCTTCTCCAGCACTGACTCCTGAACTGCGCCGCGAGCTTACCGAGGCGGGAGTGAGAGCGGCCAGGTGGGTGAACTACTGCGGAGCTGGCACAATCGAGTTCATTCTCTGCGAGGGCAAGTTCTACTTCCTCGAGTCCAACACCCGTATCCAGGTTGAACATCCGGTGACTGAGATGGTAACCGGAATCGATATTGTCAAGGAGCAGATTCGGGTGGGCCTAGGTCTCCCACTCCAGTTCAAACAGGAAGACGTTCGAGTCAAAGGGTGGGCCATAGAATGCCGCATCAATGCCGAAGATCCTTTCAACAACTTCTGGCCGTCGCCCGGCGAGTTGCGCGGATATCGCCCTCCTGGTGGGATTGGCGTGAGGGTGGATAGTGGTGTCCACACTGGCTACTACATTCCACCACACTACGATTCCATGATTTCTAAGCTGATCGTCTGGGGCAGGGATCGAAACGAGGCTATCACCCGGATGAGACGGGCGCTTTACGAGTACATCATTGTCGGCCCCCAGACCAACATTCCGTTACACAAAGCGGTGATGGAGAATCCGCGGTTCGTCGCCGGCGAACTGGAGACCCGCTTCCTCGACAAGGAGACTGACCTGCTGGAGGACATGAAGAGGATCGCCGAACGCGAGAAGCCGCTGGTGGACAAGCTGGCCGAGGTGTTCGACGAGAAGTAGAAGGCGCAGGCGCGCTAGTCCATCATGCCCGGCACCAGGGCCAGCAGCACTCCGGCTGCCACCGCCGTCCCGATGACTCCGGCTACGTTGGGTCCCATGGCATGCATCAGGACAAAGTTGTCCGGGTCCTCCCTCTGCACTTCCTTCTGGGCCACCCTGGCGGACATGGGCACTGCCGAGACTCCCGCCGCCCCGATAACCGGGTTCACCTTGTGCCCGGAAACCCAGTACATGACTTTGCCCAGAAGGACGCCTCCGGCCGTGGCTGCCGCGAAGGCAAAACAGCCGAGCACGAATATCTTGATAGTGCTCAACTGCAGGAAGACCTCCGCCGTCATAGTAGAGCCCACAGTGATGCCGAGTATGATGACCACGATGTTCATCAGGGCATTCTGCGCCGTGGCCGACAGTCTCTCCACCACCAGGCACTCCCGCATAAGATTGCCGAAGGCGAACATGCCGAACAACGGGGCCGCCCGGGGAACCAGTATTCCCCCCACAATCGCAACGACGATAGGGAAGAGTATCTTGGCTATCCTGGAAGCCTTCCTCGGCGCATAGGGCATCCTGGTCAGTCTCTCTTTCCTGGTAGTCAGCAGCCTGATGATAGGCGGCTGTATCACCGGCACAAGGGCCATGTACGAATACGCGGCCACGGCTACCTGCCCCAGTATGTCAGGACTCAGCTTCGTGGCCAGGTAGATAGTAGTGGGGCCATCGGCGCCACCGACGATGCCGATCGACGCCGCCTCATTCAGACCGAACCCCCAGGCCACTGCTCCCATCAGGGCCACGAACACGCCAAGCTGGGCAGCCGCACCCAGGAGAATAGTGTAAGGGTAATTCAACATAGGCTCGAAATCAGTCATAGCGCCCAGCCCCAGAAAGATCAGAAGCGGAATGATTTCGGTATCCACCAAGTAGTGTCTGAAGTAGTACAGGACCCCGGTGGCTTCACCATCACCACCAGGATTGACGAACTCGTGCAGAGGCAGGTTGGCCACCAGAATGCCGAAGCCGATGCCCACCAGCAGGAGCGGCTCGAACTTCCGGGCTATGCCCAAATAGAGGAGCACACAGCCGATGGCCATCATGGCCAGGATTTCGGGTTCATCCCCCAATCCCTCGAACCCTTCAAAGAGGAGCCGCAGACTATCCCATTCCACGCTGAGGTTCCACCTCGATCCCTATTCAAACTCAACCAGGACAGCGCCGTGAGCCACGTTCTGCCCTTGAGAAACGAATACCTTCTTCACCACACCATCGGCACCGGCCAGTATGTTCAGCTCCATCTTCATCGATTCCAGCAGGCATACTTCCTGGCCGCGCTTCACCTTGTCTCCCGCTTTCACTCTCACTGCCAGAACCACTCCCGGCATGGGAGCACTAAGGACCTTGCCGTCACCTGCCGCCGGTGGCGCAGACGGCCCCTTCGCCTTGGGTAAGGGAGCCGGCGGTGGAGGAGCTACCGGATTATGGGCCATGGATATGACCGGCGCGGGCCCGCGGTCCACTTCCTGAGCATCCCTTTCCAGCCTCACACTGAACTCCTCACCATCAACGCGGACTTCGATGATGGGCTGGGTGAGGTCCCCTATTTCCACGCTATATGTCTTATCGTTGACGGTCAGTCTGAACGTCTTCCCCATTGCCGTCCTGCCTTTCCCCTTGAACGCATCGCCTGCTCCCGGCCCGACGCCGCCCAGCGGCTAGCCTCACCAGCCCACCCAACCGGACCCATCATCCTCTGTTCCGAGATGACCTCCTGATCTTTCTCCATAGCCTTGGCCACAGCTACAGCCAAGGCTGCCACCCTCTCTCTCTCGGATTGCTCAGACACAATAGCCCCGACCAATGCCGGCCCTTCCGACTTCTTGCCCTTGTCCGGGAACAATCTGTTGATGATCATAATAGCCACCATCAGGATTAGGAGTGCGGCGAAGACCACCGCCATGCCCACCAAGATGAGCAGTGCTCCTTCCCCCATAGCTTCACGCCACTCTGCGTCCATACGCTACTTCCGTCGCCTCGGCCCTGAGGCCACCTCGCCAGCGCGTTCTCCGGTCATCAGACTCCTGCCCCGCTCTTTCCCGTCCCCACGCGCGTTCGCCACTGAATACGCGATACCCTCCGCAGGTTGAGGAAAAGGGGAGAAGAGAATCGACAGTGTGGCCCGCTGGCGAATTGCCATATTGAGTTTAGATATTACCTGATTTGCCTGTCGAGGGCAACGTCTCTCACGGCCCCAGTTTGCATTGAGAAATCCCATTCGGTAAAATGACTCAATCTTGGGAGACATCCGCTCGCGGTCCGAGGTACGGTTGACTCGCAATGATACCTCGCCTCACGTCGGACGGAACAGCAGCAAAAGGAAATGGCACCAGTGGATCAAACCAATGTCCCAGTCCTGGTCTTGAACCAGAACTTCGAACCGCTCAACATCTGCCGGGTCAGGAGAGCCGTGATACTGGTCATTGATGGCAAGGCAGAGGTGATCGAGAACGGCCGGGGCGAGTTGCATGCCATGAGAGCCTCCGTTCCTATCCCATCAGTGGTCCGCCTCACCAAGTTCGTCAAGCGCCCGCGCCTGCAGAAGCGTCTCACCCGCTTCGAGGTGTTCAACCGCGACAAGTACACCTGTCAGTACTGTGGCCGTGAAAGCAAGGACATCACCCTCGACCACATCATTCCCAAGAGCCGGGGAGGTAGTCACGAATGGGACAACGTCGTCGGTTGCTGCTTCGCCTGTAACCTGCGGAAGGCCGGCCACACACCATCAGAAGCCGGGATGAGACTGCTGAGGCCACCCCTCCCTCCCCCACCAGCCTCCTTCTCCGTCCCCTACCACTACCTCCGCGCTCATGTAGAGTGGCGGAAGTTCATCGCCCGGACAAACTAGCGCTTGCGAGGTCTCTGCTGTCCCTTCTTGAGGGCCTCGCTTGGGGGTTTCACCGTGACCTTGCTGGCCGGAAATTCGACGGCGGCCTGACTCTCCATCTGCACCATCACCGTCTCTTTTATGGCATTCACCCCCACCACCACCCCGTCACCCAGGGGCGTTGTCACCTGCTTGTTCATGCCCGGCAGCTTGCCCTTCATCGACCGGTAGTACTCAGCCTCATAGCCCAGACAGCAGAGCAAACGGCCGCAGGTGCCGGAAATCTTCGCCGGCTCAAGAGAGAGGCCCTGCTCCTTCGCCGTCTTGATCGACAGAGGACTGAACTCGGTCAGAAAAGAGGCGCAGCACAACGTGAAACCGCAGCGCCCTACGCCACCCATCAGTTTGGCCTCGTCCCTCGGGCCAACCTGACGCAACTCCACGCGTGCCCTCAGCGCAGAAGCCAGCTCCCGCACCAACTGCCGGAAATCAACCCGTCCCTCGGCACTGAAGAAGACGGTAATGTGACTGCAATCGAGGCTGCTTTCGGCGGTGAGCACCTTGATGGGCAGATCTAGCTTGGTGCTCAATTCGGCACACTTGGACTGGGCCTCGCGCTCCTTGGCTCTTACGCTTTCCAGTCTTCCGTGGTCCTCCGGCGTTGCCGGGCGAAGCAACGGTTTCAGCGGCTCCGTCAGTTGGCTGGCCATAACCTGCTTGGCCGCAATCACCACGCGGCCGATCTTCAAACCGCGCTCGGTCTCGGCCACGATCTGCTCCCCCACCTTCGGATCCAAACCTGCCGGAGCAAAGTAGTACACTCTGCCGGCCCGCTGGAAACGTATGCCTACAACGTCCCTCGGCTCATCGGGTTTGATCTCTACCGGCTTGGGCAGGTCTTCTCGCGGCGCCTCGGATACAGCCTCCTCCACCTTGAACTCCTCCATCGGAGGCAATTCCATCGCAGAACTGTCAATAACGTTGTCCTCCCGCGGACGTTCCATCTCAGTCATTCTTCTTCCTTCGTCTCCTGGCCAGTCTCACTTCGACGGCCCTCGAATGCGCGTCCAGTCCCTCAGCCCTGGCGATCGCGGCCGCGGCCGGCCCGATCTTCCCCAGAGTCTTCCGATCTATGGCCACCACACTCGTCACCTTCACGAAATCATCCAGAGTGACCGGCGAGCTGAAGTGCGCGGTGCCCCCGGTAGGCATGACGTGGCTGGGACCGGCAACGTAGTCTCCCACGACCTCCGGAGAGTCATCGCCGATGAAGACGCCACCGGCATTTCTGATCTTCTCGGCCCAAGTCCAAGCATCCTTGACCATCAGGGAGACATGCTCCGGAGCATACTCATTCACCAAGTCTACCGCAGTGTCCAGGTCCGGAACTACCACGATGCCGCCCCTGTCTTTCAAAGACTCGCGAATCACGGATGATCTCCCCAGCTCGGCCGCCTGTTTGTCCACCTCCCGGCTCACGGCACTCGCCAGCTTCTCCGACGTGGTGACGAGGATGGCGGAGGCCATGGCATCATGTTCCGCCTGCGCCAGGAGGTCAGCCGCACAGTAGACTGGGTTCGCATTGCCGTCAGCAACAACGATGGTCTCTGTCGGCCCATAGAACCCATCTATGCCCACCATTCCGTACACCGTCTTCTTGGCCAGTTGCACAAAGATGTTGCCCGGACCGCATATCTTGTCCACCTTGGGAATCGTCTTGGTGCCAAGTGCCATGGCGGCAACGGCCTGCGCCCCACCCACCTTGAACACACGGTCCACCCCGGCGATCTCCGCCGCCAGCAGGATTGCCGGCGAAACCTCTCCATTACGGCCCGGAGGGCTGGTGACTATGACCTCCTTGACGCCGGCTACCCTGGCCGGAATGGCCGTCATGAGAAGAGTGGACGGATAGCTGGCTTTGCCGCCTGGGACATACACGCCCACCCTTTCCAGCGGCCGGACCCACTGGCCCAGGCCGCCTTCCCTGAAGTCCACCCAGCTCTGCCGCTTGCACTTCACGTGGAAGGCTTTGATCCGCCTGGCAGCCAGGTCCAGTGCCGCGACCAGTTCCGGGTCCACCTTGGAGCGGGCCGCGCCAATCTCTTTCCCGGTGACTTCCAGACGCTTCAACTTCACTCCGTCCAGCCGCCACTCGAAGTCCAGAAGAGCCTGGTCACCCCGGGCACGCACCTCAGAGAGAACGTGCTCCACCACCTCCTGCAGGCCCATCGGCTGGCCGAAGGCCGCTATGATTCTCTGCTTCAGCCAGGGAGGTGCCGCCTGCATCTCCGGCGCAGTGCGCTTCAATATGGTCGCTCTGGCTCTCTTCACATCACGGATTGTCTTCAAACTTCACCTTCACCAGTCAGACTACCGACGCCGGGGGTATGGCACCACGCCATGGACAGCACCGCCTTACAGCGCATGCTGCAGGACAACCGTCTCTGTCTCCCCTGGCAGCTTGTCCTTCTTGATCTCTATCTCGCTGGCAGAAACCCGGTTCACGTTCTTCCGGCCCTTCAGGAAATCCTCCACCCCCGTGATAGGATAGTCGCACTTGGCCGTCTTCACGTGCATGGGAATCACCACCTTCGGCTTCAACGACTCGCAGACACTGCAGGCCTGCCCGCAGTCTATGGTGTAGAATCCGCCCACCGGAACCAGAAGCACATCGACAGGCCCTATCTCCTTCACCTTCTCTGCATCCAGCTCATGGCCCAAGTCGCCCAAGTGGCAGATGCGCACGCCGTCCATGGTGAAACAGAAGATGATGTTTGACCCGCGCTGTGCTCCTTTGGCCTCGTCGTGGTAGCTGGGCACTCCCAAGAACTCAATGCCCTTGACAGTTCGCGCCCCAGGCGCGTCGACCACCACGGGCTTGCCTTTCACCACAGCTACATTGTTGTGGTCCTGATGCTTGTGACTCATGGTCACGACGTCCGCTGTTTCCTGGATCTGGCCGTAGGTGATTCCCCCGCCTCTGGTGTATGGGTCAGTGATCACCCGCACCCCGCTGTCAGAGGTTATCAGAAATGATGCATGCCCCAACCATTTGATCTTCATGCCACCCACCTCCGTTCATGTGCACACGCAGCCAACCGTGTCATTCCCGCGCAGGCGGGAATCCAGAAACCGTATGCAGTGTAGCGCTTGTCCGATAGCCCCGTTGTCAACCCCCTTGGTCCCCCAGTCTTGGGGGATCATGAGTAACGCAGAGGGGCAAAGCCCCTCTGCACGCCCTTGGGCCAACCGTAGGGGCTTGATTCATCAAGCCCTTCCGGACACCCTCAAACCCCCGTCAGCGTTCTGCTGCACCCTGGTCGCGCTACTCCGCCGCCAGCTTCATCACCAGGTTGATCAGGGTCCGTACCGCCACACCCGTGGCCCCTTTCACCACGTGACCCTTCTCCTTGCTGGTCAAAGAAGTCCCGGCTATGTCCAGGTGCACCCAGGGGGTGTCACCCACAAACTCGCCGACGAACTGCGCCGCCGTTATGGCGCCTCCGTACCTCCCTCCGGTGTTCTTGACATCGGCCACATCGCTCTTGTATTGCTCCTTGTACTCCTCGAACATGGGCATCTGCCACATCCGCTCGCCTGCATCCGCCGCCGCCACCATCACCTTCTTCGAGAAGTCCTCGTTGTTGCTGAACACGCCCACCGTCACATCCCCCAACGCCACCCGGACCGCGCCGGTCAGCGTAGCCACGTCCACCACTGGAGACAGGCCATTCTTCACGGCATACGAGAGGGCATCGCCCAGGATCAGCCTGCCCTCAGCGTCCGTGCTGATGATCTCGATGGTCTTGCCGTTCATGGCCTTGATGACATCGCCCGGTTTCAGAGCGCTGCCGCCCGGCAGGTTCTCGGTCGCCGGGATGACAGCCGTCACGTTGATCTTTGGCTTCAGTGTCCCCAGCGCCCTCATGACAGCCATGACCGTAGCGCCGCCAGCCATGTCGCCCTTCATGTCACCCATGTCCTCAGCGGGTTTGAGCGAAATCCCCCCCGAGTCAAAAGTGATGCCCTTGCCGACCAGGCCCACCGTCTTCTGAGAACCGGGGTCACCTCTGTAGGACAGGATGATGAACTTGGGATCCTGGTGGCTGCCCTGCGACACTCCCAGCATCCCACCCATACCCAACTCCTTCATCTGCGCCCGCTCCAACACCGTCAGTTCCAGGCCGTACTGACCGGCCATGTTGCGGGCGATGTCCGCCATAATGCTGGGCGTCATGAAGTTGGCCGGCTCATTGATCATGTCACGGGCAAAGACGACCGCCTCTGCCACCACTCTCCCGAGATCACGCCCTTTCTCCAGTTGGGCACGCTTGGCCTCATCTCTCTCGATGATGAGAAACTCCTGAACATCACCGTTCTCCGGTTCCTTGGACATATGCCTGCGGAACCGGTACAGCCCCAGGGTTGCACCCTCGGTGATGGCCTGTGCCGCCTTCTCCAGCTCGACGCCGCCCACCCCACCCCCATGCACAATGGTGGCCACCCTCTTGGCCGCTTTGCCCCGGGCAAAGCGGCAGGCCTCGGCGCTCACGCGCCGGATCGAATCGACGTTGAACTGGGCCTGCTTTCCCAGGCCAGCCACTATGACGCGTTTGGCTGGTATCTTCCCCAGGCTGTGAACCAAGGTCAACTCGCCTGACTTCCCCTTGATCTCGCCGGCAGCGATGAGTTGGGTGATCGCGCCATCGAGCGCCTTGTCCACCACGCCCGTCGCCCCACCCGGCTGGATCACGCCTTCAAACAGGTTGACGATGAGGGCGTCAGCTTCTATCTTGGTGCAATCGCCGATGACTACCTTGATTTCCAGTTCCGGTCTCCTCTCTATGCTATGTCAGTATCTGTCCTCAGCCAATCCCCTTCAGTCCCCCTTTAG
>DAIQQD010000168.1:1376-4694 GCA_036787015.1 Chloroflexota bacterium | reverse complement strand
GGGGTTGATGGCCTCCTTCCCAAGAGGATCACCATGAAAATAGCCACCAAAGTCAAACAAGCCAGCTTCCTGCGCCGAGAGAATCGCTTTGCCTGCCTGGTGAAGGTGGCCGGCAACATCGAGACCGCCCATCTGGCCAACTCGGGGAGGCTGGAAACGGTGCTCACGCCCGGCCGCACCGTGTTTGTAGCTGAGAGATCGTCGCCGAACAGGACCACCAAGTACGACCTGGTCACGGCTTCACTAGGCGAAACCTATGTGTCGGTGGATGACCGCGTTCCCATGGAGTTGGTCAATGAAGCCCTGGCAGAGAAGGCCCTGCCCCAGTTCCAGCAGTACTCCTCCGCCAGACGCGAGGTGCCGCGCGGGCGCAGCCGGCTGGACTTCCTGCTGAGCAGCCGCACCTCCCAGTGCTTCCTGGAGGTCAAGTCCGTCACCCTGGTCCGGAAGGGCGTGGCCCTATTCCCGGACGCACCCACGGAGCGCGGCCGGCTCCACATAGAAAGCCTGGTCTGGGCCAAGAAGGAGGGGTACGAAGCGGCCATCATCTTTGTCATACAGCGGGATGATGCGGAAAAGTTCTCGCCCAACGACGAGGTTGACCCGGAGTTCTCCCAGACGCTGCGTCTGGCCCAGATCAAGGGACTGGGCATCTATGCCTACAAGTGCCGCGTGAAGCCGAACGAGATCGAGCTGGCGGGGCAGGTGCCGGTCAAGCTTTGAGGAATAGGCCCGATGGTCCGGCCTGAGCGCAGCGGGAAATCGCCCGAATTCTCGCTGCTCGCCGCCTATCAGCTTCTCTGTGACCGCTACGGCCCCCAACACTGGTGGCCAGCGGAGACTCCCTTGGAGATGATCATTGGCGCCATCCTCACCCAGTCAGCGGCCTGGACCAATGTGGAGAAGGCGATCGCCAACCTGAAGGCAAATGGATCTCTCTCCGTCGAGTGGCTGCGGAGCCTGCCACAGGATGCACTGGCCAGGCTGATCCGTCCCTCGGGCTACTACAACGTCAAAGCCAGGAAGATCAGGGCCTTTGTCGATTGGCTGGCCGAGGGGTACGACGGCGATCTGGACAAGCTGTTTGCGCTGGATGCCGCCGAACTGAGGAACGAACTGCTGTCCGTCCACGGCGTCGGTGAAGAAACGGCTGATTCTATCGTCCTCTATGCCGCCCACAAACCCATCTTCGTCGTCGATGCCTATACGCGCCGCATCATCGCTCGCCTGGGCTTGGCGCCCCACGAGGAGACCTACGCTGCTTATCAGGCCCTCTTCATGGACAACCTGCCTCACGACGAGTCACTATTCAACGAGTACCATGCGCTGCTGGTCCAACATGGGAAGACTGTCTGTCGGAAGAAGCCGCTTTGCGCTGGTTGCTGTCTCGATAACCTCTGCCCATCCAACGAGCAGACGTCCCGCTAGCCTTCTCTCCCCGAAAGTGCGTGAAGACATCCCGAGAGCGTCTCCCAGTTCCTGGTCAACCCCCTTCGATCCCCCATTCTTGGGGGAGTTGAAGAAGAGTAATTGAGGGACACCCTCAAACTCCCGGCAGCACTCTGCTGCACCTTGACGGTGATTTCCGTGGCACCATAGAGAAACCACAGCTTTGATATCAGGCGCGCACTGACCGTATAATTGTATTTGGCCTCACTGCATTCTTGAGAATAGACCCAAGAGAGAAAGGAGAGAATATGGCCGGAATAGTTTCTTACGGGGCCTATATCCCCATGTACAGGCTCAGCCGGGCGATCCTGGGCCAAGTGTGGGGTGGAGGTGGAAAGGGAGAGAAAGCCATATGCAACTGCGATGAGGACAGCATCACCATGGCCGTCGAGGCCGGGACGGACTGCCTCAAGGGCACAGACAAGAAGTCGGTTGATGCCGTGTACTTCGCCAGCACGACAGCACCGTTCAAGGAGAAGCAGTCAGCCAGCTTTGTGGCGGCAGCTCTGGACCTCCGTGAAGATGTCATCGCCAGCGATTTCGGCAACTCTCTGAGAGCCGGGACGCTGGCCCTGCGGGCGGCCCTGGATGCCGTGAAGGCAGGCTCGGCCAAGAAGGTAATGGTTGTTGTCGCGGACTGCCGGTTGCCGGCGCCCAACTCGGCCGGTGAGGGCGCTCTGGGGGACGGCGCAGCCGCCCTGTTGATCGGAGCCACCGACATCGCCGTCGAGATCGAGGCCAGCGCCTATACCTACAGCGAGTTCCTGGATGTATGGCGGCTGGAGACCGACAGGTTCCAGCGCCAATGGGAAGAGCGCTTCATCCTGGATGAAGGATACGAGGCGCACATGAAGAAGGCCTTCGCTGCTTTCCTCAAGGTTCACAAAGTGGCAGCCAAGGATTTCACCAAAGCCGCTTTCTATGGCCCGAACGCCAGGAGCCACCAGACGGTGGCGACCGCCCTCGGGGTCGATCCCAAGACACAGTTGCAGGTGCCGCTGTTCGACAGCGTCGGCCACACCGGAGCCGCCATGGCCTTGATGACCCTCGTGGCAGCGCTGGAGGACGCCAAGCCGGGCGACAAGATCCTCTTCGGCAACTACGGAGATGGGACTGACGTTCACTCTCTGAAGGTGACACAGGCCATCGATAAGATCAAGGACCGGAGGGCTATCAAGAGACACCTCGCCTCCAAGGTCATGCTGGAGAACTACGGGAAGTACATCACTTTCAGGGGCCTGATGGAGTTCGAGCAGACGCCGATGACCCGGACCAGGACCGCCCTCACCGCTATGTGGAGAGACCGCAACTGGGTGTACCGCTGCCACGGACATCACTGCACCAAGTGCGACAAGACCCAGTTCCCGCTGCAGAAGCGATGCATGTACTGCCAGGCGGAGGAGAAGTACCTCGAGGAAGTGCCTCTGTCCGACCGGAAGGGCGTCCTGTTCACCTACAGCATGGATGAGAGGACCGCGGTCACTGACCCGCCCAACATTCTGGGTGCCATCAACCTCGATGGCGGGGTGCGCATATTCAGCCAGGTGACCGACCGGGACGTCAAGACCGTCAAAGTGGGGATGCCGATGGAGATGACCTTCCGGAGGATCCACGATGCTCTGGGCGTGCACAACTACTTCTGGAAATGCCGGCCGGCCAGGGACTAGGGCGGAGATAGGAAAGGAGAGCGATGGCAGAAAGTATTAAAGACAAAGTCGCTATCGTGGGCATGGGCTGCACCAAGTTCGGTGAGCGATGGAACGCCGATGCCAAGGATATGATCACCGAGGCCGTGGACGAGGCCCTTCAGGATGCCGGGGTAGAGCTCAAGCAGATAGAGGCGATATGGCAGGGAACCCAGTGGGGTAC
>DAIQQD010000168.1:0-1276 GCA_036787015.1 Chloroflexota bacterium | reverse complement strand
AAGAACCCCAAGGCGCATCTGAGGAGAGAAGTGACCATCGAGCAGGTCCTCAATGCTCCTATGATCGCCTGGCCTCTGGGTCTTTTCGACTGCTGCGGAGTGACTGACGGCGCTTCGGCGGCCATCCTCTGTCGCGCCGAGGATGCCAAGAAGTACCGCAAGGACTACGTCAACATCAAGGCGTTCGGCATGTCGGCCAGCCCGGGGTGGGGCAAAGAGCGCATCGACTATGACTTCACCTACTGGGATGCTACCCAGCATGCGGCCAAGGCTGCTTACGCGGAAGCCGGGATAAAGAACCCGCGCAAGGAACTGGACATGGTGGAATTGCACGACTGCTTCAGCATCGCCGAGCTCATCGCCAGCGAGTCGATGCAGCTTTGCGAGACCGGCAAGTTCAAGGAGCAGATGACGGCTACCAGGGCCTACTACCATGACGGTGAAATGCCGGTGAACATCAGCGGCGGACTGAAGTCCTTCGGCCACCCCATCGGCGCCAGCGGCTGCCGTGAGGTGTACGAGATATACAAGCAGATCCAGAAGAAGGCCGACCTGCCTGCACGTCAAGTCAAGGATGTGAAGCTGGGGTTGGCTCACAACCAGGGCGGACACCCTGGGAAGTTCATCTGCGGTGTCACCGTAATAGGTCAACCCTAGGACTCTGGCTGACGGGATTAGGATCGGGGAGGGTCAGATAAGTGGCCGATGTCCAGCCTTTCTGTGGCCTGCGCTACAATGTCGAACTGATAAAGGACATCACGGCGGTCATCAGCCCTCCCTATGACATAATCTCGGCAGAGGAACAGAAGGCCTATCACCAGCAGAGCCCGCATAACGTAATCAGGCTGGAGTTCGGTGAGGAGTTCCCCACCGACTCCGTTCAGGACAACAAGTACACCAGAGCGGCCGACACACTCGGGAGCTGGCTCAAAGAGGGAGTCCTTATCCGCGAGCCAGCTCCTGCTTTCTATGTCTTCCAGCACCGCTTTGCCCGAGAGACCGGCATCAAAGAGCGCTGGGGCCTGACTGCCCGGGTGCGGATAGCCAGGCAGGGCAGCGCGGCGGCCCGACCCCACGAAAGCGTGATGGAAGACCGCATCGTGGACCGCCTCAAGCTGCTGCGAGTCGCTCGCGCCAATTTCAGCCCCATCATGGCCATAATTGACCACAGCAGAGACAACTTCAGCAAACTCCTCATGGAAACGGCCAAGGCCGGGCCGGACCTGACAGCCATGGACCACGAAGGGATCGTCCACAACATGTGGGTCATCAGAGA
>DAIQQD010000023.1:10384-16260 GCA_036787015.1 Chloroflexota bacterium | reverse complement strand
TCAGGACTGTGATCAGGCCTATGATATGAGTCGATTCTGATTGAGTCAAGAGGGCCTGGAATAGACGAGTGACCCCTTTGACAACTCCGTCAGAGGAGTTTATCATTGCCCATCGAAAGGGAGTGCACATGGGTGATACTCGCTTGAAACGGTTTCGCATACTGATAGTAGATGATGAGGAAAGAATCCTGCGTTTCCTGACGTCCAAGCTGAAGGCCTCCGGCTATGATGTCGTGACGGCGCAGAACGGCCTCGAGGCTCTTGATCGGATCACTTCTCAGCAGCCCGACTTGGTGGTCCTTGACTTGCTTCTCCCGAAGATGCACGGATTCGATGTGTTGAGAGAACTGCGCAGTTTCTCTTCGGTTCCTGTGATCATTCTGAGCGCCTTGGGTGCAGATGCCGAGAGAATCAAGGGACTCAGGCTGGGGGCCGACGATTATGTGCCGAAGCCGTTCAATCCTGACGAGTTACTGGCCAGGATTGAGGCTGTGAAACGGCGGATGGGGTCTGAAGAAGGCTCGAGAACGAGCGAGTCGGTCTCTTTCGGCACGGTAGATATCGACTTCTCTAGACGCAGCATCACCGTTGATGGGAAAGAGCAGTATCTCACCCGAATAGAGTGGCTTCTACTTAGCGAGTTGGCGCGCAACTCAGGGCGGCTCATGCTCTATGAGGAACTGCTTGGCAAGGTCTGGGGTCAGGAGTATCGCGGTGACATCCAGATACTGAGGACATGGGTTAGCCGTCTGCGTCGGAAGCTGAATGCGACCCCTGGAGGACGCGGGCTGATACGGACCGTGCCCAAGGCCGGCTACATGATCGATCAATCGCCGTCCTGAATTCCCCTTATGCCGCGGCCTTGATGGCCACCTCACTACTCTTGCCAGTGACAGCCGCACCGTCGTCACTGACGTAGATGTTACAAACTCGCAACCTTTTCCCCTCGGATTTTATGACTTCTCCATGCTGCGCGCTCTAGAATGATAGTACCTTCGTTTGCAGCCTTGCTGACGAGGAGCTTGAGCAGCAAGCTCCTCGTATTCTGTGGGGGCACAGACGGACGGAACGGGAATCTGGCCTGTTCACGCGGTGAAGTTGGGGGGAGGAGAAGATGCTGGAAGGATACAGAGTCGGCATTCTGGTGGAAGAGGGTTTTGAGGACTCCGAACTTGTGGAGATTACCAGAGCGATGAGCGACTCAGGAGCTGTTGTGGTCACAATCGGCAGTGGATCCAGTGCCAGCTATCGGGGCTTGAGAGGAAAGGTGAGGGCCAAAGTCGACAGCACTGCGGAGAACGTGCGCGCTGAGCAACTGGACGCTCTGGTCATTCCCGGTGGATACGCCCCGGACAAGATGCGCCTCCATCAGTCGATGGTGGATCTGGTGAAAGAGGCGCATGACTCAGGCAAGGTAGTTGCCGCCATCTGCCACGGCCCGCAGCTTTTGATATCGGCTGACTTGGTGAAGGGGAGGCGTGTCACGTCGTGGCCCTCAATTGAGATTGATCTCTCCAATGCCGGTGCTATGTGGGTGGACGAACCGGTGGTGAAGGACAGGAATGTCATCACCGCGGGGAAGCCGGCCGACTTGCCGAGGTTCAACAAGGCAGTGATTGAAGCCCTGAGGAAGAGGGTGGTGCGTGCATGAGGGGGCGGAATGGGTGGGTGGAGGAGCTGGTCCTGACGTTTGAGCCGTTGTTTCATGAAATGAACGGGACGCAGAAGCGTCTCGGGTGAAAGAGGGGGTGTATGGCAGACAAGAGTAACGGGAATCGACGAGTTGGCGCGGGCTCAATGGGACATGCGCCTTCATCGGCTGAGAGCGGGGGCGTTTGCGGGGGAGTTACGGTTGACGTCGACAGAACCATAAAAGGCGCCTGCCGCGGCTTCGCCCGTGCCGCCGACTGGCGGCAGGTTTCACATGTCGAGCCGCGAGGTGGAGACTTTGGAGCCGAAGGTCCCGGGATGGCTTATCTGTTGAGCGAGGACCATGAAGGTCTGCATAGCGGACGGTACATCTGTGTGAGCGTCATGCGGGCTGGGAATGCAGTGGCCATAAATGGCGGGTACTATGACGGGTACTGGCAACCCAGGACTGTCTACAGAGAGTCCGTGCCGCTGAAAGAAGCCACATCTCAGACCGTTGGCCGCCTGCTCATGGAAATTCATGACAGGCTATTTGACGGTGACCGGGGGCAGGCGACGTAGAGCCCAGTCAGGACATCAGCCCATGCGAACACGCTGTCCCGTCGTTGATGGAGTGACGCGGTCCGATGGCGCCCAGGCATTGAGTCCTGTCCAGGAGGGATTCTCTAAGCGCTTCTCTGTTGTTCTGGGGCTTTTTCGATCTGGACGAGCACGTCATAGAAGGCAGCGTTCGGTGCCAGCACGAACTGCTGCACCGGGTTCACCGATTCGTGAGTCAACTCGTTGTGGTGACCCTGCAAGTACTGGTCGGGCCACCAACCTTGCGTGATGTCTACCACACCCGGCTTGATTCGATGGCTCAGCTTGGCTTTCAGCCTGACCTGGCCCCGGTTGTTGAACACACGAACGGTGTCTCCGTCCATGATGTCCCTCGTTTGGGCATCCGCTGGGCTGATTTCCAGCGTAGGCTCCGGCTCTTGACTGAGCAGGCTGGGGATCTTGGCGAGGCTGGAGTGAATGCGGTTTCTAGAATGCGTGGTAAGAAGAGAGAGCGGGTAGGTCTTGGCCTTCTCGCTGCGTAGGCTTTCCGTCGGCTCGAGGTAGATGGGGAGTTCCTGGCCGAACTTCTTGAGTCTCTCGACGTAGAACTCGATCAGTCCCGTGGGAGTCCTGAACTGTAGCGGGCGGTCCAGCGACCGGGCCATCACCGGGCCTTCTTTCAATCGCGCCAGAGAGACCCCTTCCATGGTGGGATGGCGTGAGGCCAGCAACTCCTCTATGTATTGCTCTTCTGTCTTGTTGAAGGAATCACCAAAGCCCAACTTCTTTCCGAGTTCAGCAGCTATGTGGAAATCAGACTTGCATTCGAACAGAGGTTCAATAACCTTCTGCTGCAACTGAAGGTAGGTGTGGTAGAAACTGGCCACGCAGAGGTCCGTGCACTCGTAGAATGACGCGACCGGCAGAACATAGTCGGCAAACCTGGCAGAAGGCGTCATGAAGAGGTCACAGACCACCACCAGTTCCAGATGACGCAGGAGTTCTTCGGTGACCCTGTTCATGTTGGGCATCTGGTTGACGAAATCGTGGCCCGAACACCAGACCGCCTTCACGGTCTGTGGCTGGTTCTTGGTGACGGCGTCGTATAGCAGCATCACGGGGAGAGTGTTGGTGGGTCCGCCCGGCAACAGGAACTGGCGCGAGTTGAGAACGAAAGTGGAGGGCCTCTCCAGGTTCATGTTGCCGGTGATCGCGGCCAGTGTGTTAATGGCTCGGCAGGCTAGATCACCGTAGAAAGTCCTCTGCATCCCCCAACCGCGGAAGATGGAAGCGGGCTTTCGGGAACCATAGGCCACAGCCAGACGCCGGATAACGTCGGCCGGGATGTCGGCAATCTGTGACACCTTCTCCGGAGTGTACTCCCTGACCATGTCGGACAGCAGTTGGAAAGCCGGCTGGCAGTCTATGCCGGATATGGAGAAGCTGCCGTTGACTGCCGGTTTCGCCTGTGGTGTGCCCGCGACCTGGCGTCTTCCACTGTACTCATCCATGATCATGAGTGCGTCTGGCTTGCCGCCGGGTGTCACTTCGCTCTCCTTGAGAAACAGGCCGTTGTCTCGCCTGACCAGCAGCGGACCGACGGTATTCTCGGCAATGAATCTCTTGTCTCTGAACCCTTCCTGCAGAATGACATTGATCATTCCCAAGGCCAAAGCCCCGTCCGTGCCAGGTCTCAGGGCAATGTGCTCATCGGCGTGGGCGGCGGTGGCCGTGAAGCGTGGGTCAATCACCACTACCTTGGCGCCCTTCTTCTTGGCCCGCACTATCTTCCGCATATGGTCGTAGTTGGTCTCTGCCGGGTTGTACCCCCATACGATCACGAAGCGGGGATTGGGGTCAGAAAGCAGGTGAACTGATCCCATCATATGGCCGAAAGTGGCAATGTCGGCGCACGGGCCGGCAGCATCACCGCAGCCCCACCAGTCCACCACTGTCCCCTTGGTGAGACTAGCCAGGCGGGAGTAACCGCCGCCGGCGAGGTTCGGCATCACGGATACCATCCAGGCTACCGCATTCGGCCCGTATCGCTGGCCGATCTCCTGCAGTTGAGCTGCGATGGCAGTAAGGGCTTCCTCCCATGAAACACGCTGCCATTTGTCTTCGCCCCGTTCTCCCACGCGCTTCAGCGGATGCTTCAGCCGGTCCGGATGATAGACCATTTCCCGCGTGGCCAATGCCTTCAGACAGATGCCTCGATCGGCGGGGTCGGGGAAGTCAGCGGGACGGATTCTGGTGATCGCTCCGTCCTCGACCTCTACGGAGAGACCGCATCGCATGTAGTCGGGCAATCCGCACACTGTCCTGATTGTGGTCTTGGCCATCGGCCACCTCCTGGAGAACGACTCGATTGCTTCGAAAGGACCTGATTTGCAGTCTCATATCCAGACATCGGGCGCGTGCGCTGCAATATCCGGCTAGCTCAGGACGACCGAATCCTGGTATTGGGGCACTGAGACCGTCCACCCCTTGGTGCTGGTCACTAGGTCGGCGAAGGACAGAGCTGTACTCGGCTCGCCGTGGGTGACAAACAGTTTTGAAGGCGGCGTCTGAAAGCCGGACAGCCATTTCACAAGTTCGTCTCTGTCAGCGTGGGCAGAAAACCCGCCCATCTGGACTATCTTCGCCTTAACGCGGTGTTTCCGTCCCAGTATGCGGACTTCTTTGGCACCGCCGACAATCTCCCTGCCTAGCGTGTCCGCCGCCTGATACCCCACGAACAGTATAGTACTCTCCCGCCTGGAGATGTTGTAAGCCAGATGGTGTTTTATTCTGCCCCCGGTGCACATGCCGGAACCGGCGATGATGATAGCTGTGCCCTTGATGTAGTTGAGCGTCTTTGACTCATCCACCGATTTGACCAGTCTCAAGTTGGGGAAGTCAAAGGGCGATCCGTTGCGCCGGAAGAAATCAGACGCTTCTTTGTCGAACAGCTCGGGGTGATGTCTGAATACTTCGGTGACGCTGGAAGCCATTGGGCTGTCGAGGAAAACCATGAGATGAGGGATGCGGTCTTGGGCAAACAGGCGGTCGAGATGGTAGAGGATCTCCTGGGATCGCTCCAGGGCGAAGCTGGGGATGATAAGGTTGCCCCCGGCCCTCTGGGTCTGGATGATGACGTTGGCCAGAATGTCCTCAACATCCTGCTGCTTGTCGTGCAGCCTGTCGCCGTACGTGGATTCCACGACAATGTAATCTGCCTGGGAGAAGAGTGTGGGGTCAGGCAGAATCGGGCTGTTCCACCGGCCGACGTCTCCAGAAAAGACCATTGTCCTGCTGGTGCTGTTTGCCTTGGCTTCCAGCTCGATCATTGCCGATCCGAGAACGTGGCCGGCGTCACGAAAGACAGCCTGGATTCCTCCGGGCATAAGGACCGGCTCGCCGTACTTCACCGGAGACAGCAGGGGAGACACGGCCTGCGCGTCCTCGGCAGTGTAGAGTGGATCCTCAGGGAACGGCCCTCGGCGGCCTTCTTTCTCATGCCGCCGGCGCTTTGTCTGCGCATCTTCCTCCTGCAGTTTGGCGGAGTCCAACAGCATGATAGGGACTATTTCGGCGGTGGGGCTGGTACAGAATATCTTGCCCCGGAAGCCATCGCGCACCAACTTGGGTAACAGGCCGCTGTGGTCAAGATGCGCGTGAGTCAGAAGGACCGCCTGCAGGCTCTT
>DAIQQD010000023.1:0-10284 GCA_036787015.1 Chloroflexota bacterium | reverse complement strand
CGTTGACATCCTGGAAGGAGCATGGCAGAATGGCGGACAACATGAAACGCGAACGACGGACTGCAGACGAGGCAATGCAGGTCATGTGTGGACCTGGAGGCCTTTTCCCGTGCATGACAGTGGGTGTCATGGGTTCAGCAGGTGGCAAGCTGACAGCCGATGTGCGCCGGAGGGTACACAGGCTTGGGGTAGGGATTGCCAAGAGGGGGTATGTTCTCATAACCGGGGCCTGTCCTGGCTTGCCTCATGAAGCCGTCAAGGGGGCCAAAGAGGCCGGCGGGATTGTAGTCGGCGTTTCCCCTGCTCTCAACTTCGAGGAACATGTCAAGAAGTACCGTTCGCCGACACGTGGGTATGATGCCATCATCTACACCGGCAGCGGCCTCATGGGCCGCGAGATTGAGAACATCAGGAGTTGCGATGTAGTCATCTTCGCCGGCGGCCGATCCGGAACACTGGGCGAGTTCGCCATTGCCTATGATGAGGCCAAGGTGATAGGTGTTCTGAAGAGCACGGGAGGCATCACCGACCATTTAGGGACCATAATGGACATGGTGAACAAGGAGACCGGATCCATCGTATGCTGTGACGACGACCCGGAAAGGCTGCTCAATCAGCTAGAGGAAATCTACCGAGATCACATCTTCCCACGCCATGTCAGGATCATGAGAAGCGGCAGCGGGCCTGACGGCCGACTCCAGTCCTAGAAGTCCTCTTGGTGTCCCCCTCTTTGATCCGACTCCAGTTCCTGGTTTCTAGCCGACAGCCTCTGGTTCGTAAGGGCAGTACAGGTAATCCACCTTCTGGTGCTCGTCCTTCTCGTGGTTATTGTAGTAGAACCTGGCCAGCAGGGGATCAACCTTGGCTTGTTCGTCGTAGTTCCAGGGGGGCGCTGCGCACTTGGGACACCAGTGTCCTGCCTGCAAGAGCCGTGGGCTGCCTTCGAAATCGTGCCCGAGGCCGCACTTCCACTGCAGCTTAGTCCTAAGGTCAACGAAGCTGTTGGACAGGCATTGCCCACCCCGCGCCTGCGCCAGAGCGCGGGCGTATTCCAGGGTTGGCTTGTCGGGTATCGCCTCTTCAGGCCGCTTTGGTGGTTCGGGGTTAGGGGGTTGGAGAGCGTAGTCCTTCCACGTAGGAATGCTCTCCCATTTCTGGCGGCTGCCGAAGAAGGCTTTGATTTTCTCCTCATCATTGTCATGTATCCAGCGCAGAGGATCGGCCATCCGGCGCATGAATGCTCTGGCAAAGGGGCCGGTGATGAAGCTTGGGGTGATCTGGGTGCATGGTTTCAGGATTCGCAGATACCAGGGAATGGAGGCTTCTACCTCCTTGTAGTGATCTTCCAAGGAGTGTCTCCAATGCCCCAGGTAGTTGTTGAGGACGTAGCTGTCCTCATACCAGGCGCAGTGGAAGTTCCTCAAGGCGAACCAGTTCAGCGGCATTATTCTCGTAACTTCACCCAGCCCGAACATCTTCATCATGCGCCTCATGTAGTCGACGAAAATGAACCGGCATGATGGACCGCCGCCCATGTTGTAGACCCTACCGTAGAACTCATCGGGTGCTTCGGTCGTCTGCACCAGCCCATAGCCGGCGTCCTGGGAGGTTATCAGTTCAATGTGGGTGTTCACCGGCTGGTGGAACATGATCGGATCCATAAGGGTCAAGGCGTTGGGAATGGCGATGTAGGTTTGCCGCATGATAGCCCATTGCTTGATCCCGGAATCGATGACGGCCCTCTCTGCAGCTATCTTGGTGGTCGCGTAGTAGTCTCCCACGCTTGGTTTGAGCGGGTCGCCAACGTTGATCCAATGGATAGGTGGCAGCCGGTCGCCGTAGGCGGCCACTGAGCCAATGTAGACGAGGCGGATGTGGTCGCCGTTGTTTGGCTGTTTCTTGATGGCAGCGATGACATTGGACGTGCCGCCGAAGTTGATCATCCGGCACTGCTTTGGTTTGCCGTCAGCCTCGGGAGCGATCAATGCAGCCGGATGGAGAACGTGGTCAACTCCGTTGATGGCCTTCAGAACATCATCTGGGTTGCACAGGTCTCCCCAAACGATGGTGAGTCCGGGTTGCCCGTCGTAATTGGCGAATGCCTGCCGGTTCTGCTTGGAAGGCCGGAGCAGAAGCACGATGTCACACTTGTCTCTTCTCCGCATTAGCTCCTTGAAGGCCTGTCCACCCATGGAACCGGATGCGCCGGTCAGCAGCACTCTCTTCTTTCGTGCAGACATCGTCCACCTCCCGTATTCGGCCTAAACAACGCGAATCTACGTTTTGGGATTATATAGTGTCATCGTCTCTAATGGAAGTCGCCGAATGACTGTCTTGTAGCTCTCGACACGATGCGAACAGTGTACGTTGAGTGTCAGACTGGCCGAATCAGAGACGAAATGCCTTGACACTCGGCTGGCACCGAGGACTATCATTACTCCTGGAGGCATCCGAGAGTCTGGTCTCAGGGCTGCCTTTCAATCCCTTGGAGGTTATCCAGTGCTCAACCATAGTGACGGCTCCGCATCCGGCGGGTATCGCATAGACACCAACAAGTCAAAGCGCTGGTGGCATGAGATGGGCCCGATAAGGCCACCGAGCGAAGGCCGCGATCATTCGTTGCTCATCAGGGCGACACGGAACTGCCCCTGGAACAGGTGCCGGTTCTGCCCGGTCTACAAAGGCCGGAAGTTCGAGTATCGCAGCATGGCTGAGGTCAAGGAGGACATCGACGTAGCGCGGGCAGTGGCCGGTGAATTGAAATCTGCCTCATGGAGGCTGGGTTTGGGTGGCAGAATCGACCGGACGGTTCTGGGGGCCATCGTGAACGGCAATCCGGAGCTGTATGGCGGTGACTCGCCGGATCCTGCTGGCGTTGAGTTGTGCGCCGGCAGCCTGGTCAACGTGGCCAATTGGCTGGCCTCGGGAGGGCGCACCGCTTTCCTTCAGGACGCTGATTCCTTGATCATGCGAGTGCCGGAACTCCTGGAGGTGCTGAAACACCTCAAGGGCAGTTTTTCCAGCATAGAGCGCATCACGTCGTATGCCCGGGCCAAGACTGCGTCCCGGAGATCGCTGGCGGAGCTGAAGGAGTTGCACGATGCGGGTCTGTCTCGCCTGCACGTTGGGCTGGAGTCCGGTTCGGACGAAGTGCTGCAGTACATGGAGAAGGGGGTGACGGCTGAGGAGCACATTCGCGGCGGGAGGGCGGTGGTGGAGGCGGGAATATCGCTGTCGGAGTATGTCATGCCTGGGTTGGGTGGCAAGAAGTGGTCCGAGAGCCACGCTTTGGAGTCGGCGCGTGTGTTAAATGCGATAGGCCCGGACTTCATCAGGTTGAGGAGCTTGGGAGTAAGGAAGAACACCCCGCTACATGAACAGATGGGAAGTGCTGATTTCCAGATTCTGGACGAAGATGAAATGGTTAGCGAAATCGGCCTACTGGTCGAGAACCTGGACTGTCGTTCATACCTGGCCAGCGATCAAATGTCCAACCTGCTGTGGGAGGTGGAAGGCCAGCTTCCTGATGACAAACAAGCCATGCTGGATACCATCTCACGGTATCTGTCGAAGGCGCCGATGGAACGACTGAGGTTTTGTCTGGAGCGGAGGCGTCGGTCCTTCTACAGCATATATGGGGGTTTCCCAGTGGAAGTCCAGGAGTCCCTCGATCGGGCCAATCAGGCTATCCAGGCAGAAAGCCCGGATGCGGTACTCAAGGTGAACGAGGCCATCGGTGCCATGAAACAGGGTTTCCTGTGAGCGGGAGAGCAGGCCCCGAGATAGTCTTGACATGTCTGCACAGACGGAGTGCCGAGCACTAGCCGGTCATTTCGCCTTTTCTCTCTTCGCTGCCTCTTCGTCAGCTCGCCGCCACTCGACGTACTGCTTGGTGCCTTCCTCCAAAGAGACTCTTGGCACCCATCCCAACTCTCTCTTGGCCTTGGAAGCATCGAGGTTGCATTCCATGTTGAGCTGGAGAATGAAGTAGCGGTTAAGGAAGGGCATTTGTTTGGCGCGAGCCAGCTTGGCAATCAACTCCATCATGTAGCACCAGACGTAGGCGACAGGGAAAGGGATGCTTCCCCAGACTTTCCTGCCTCCCCTGGCTCGGACCATGGCTTCAGCAAACTGCTTCAGCCGGGTTGGCTCCGGGCAAGCGACATTGTAGACTTCGCCGACAGCTCTATCGCTCGTGACCGCCAGTATGCAGAGATCGGCGATGTCGTACGAGTTGACGATGGCATACCGCGGGTTGCCTCTCCCGGGCCACAATATGATGGGGGAGGCGGCATACCGGTAGATGCGGTCGGAGATCAAACGGTCTCTGGGCCCATATGCGGAGCCTATTCTGATCATCGATACCTTGATCTTGCCCTGTCGGTGGTATTCCCAGCAGGCGCGCTCAGCCAGCAACTTCGCGTAGTCGTAGTAGGTCTTGGGAGTGAGGCAGACGGCGCACTCCGTGGACTCGTCAGCCGGGATGTCGCCTTTCACGCAGGCCTCGCCATAGACGGTATAGGAACTGACCTGCAGAAAGCGGCTGGCTCCTCCTTCGACGGCGGCTTTCAGGAGGTACTCGGTGCCCCGGACGGTGTTCTTCTCGAATTCCTCCCAAGTTCCCCAACCGGGTGTTACCTTGGCTGCGGCGTGGAAAACGATGTCAACACCGTTTGCCGCCGCACGCAGGCTATCGTAATCCGTGATGTCACCGAAGACGATTTGGGCTCCAGTGGTCTTGAGATGGTGGAGGTTCGATGACTTTCTGGCCAGGGCACGTACCTCGAAGCCGTTCTCCAGAAGACGCTCCACGAGGGCACTCCCAACACATCCGGTGCCCCCCGTAACCAGTGCTTTCATGATCTCCTCCGCCTGGTCTCTATCTGTGCTCTTCTCTCGAAATGCAGGTGGTACTCCACACTAACCATCGCCGCTGCAGCCTGTGAGGCATCAAGCGCGGCCGCGAAGGCAGGTCACAGCATCGGTGCCCGAAACCAGACTACCTATGATCTGAGAGAGCCCCCCGCATTGGGTCATTTCCATGCATTCTAGCGCAGATGAGAGCGGAATGGCTACTTCTTCCGCTGACTGCGCCACTGCAAGTATTGCTTTATGCCCTCCTCCAGTGAGATCTGAGGCACCCAGCCCAGCTCTTTGTTGGCCTTCGAGCCGTCAAGATAGCCTTCCCTCTTAAGCTGCTTGATGGAGTAGCGATTGAGGAACGGCATTTGCTTTGCGCGCAGCAGCTTGGCGAACTCTTCGTTGAGTGCGGCGAAGAAATAGACTGCTGTGTATGGCATGGTCACCATGATCTTGGGTCCGCCTCGTGCTTTGGCCATGACTCTAGCGAAATCCTTGAGTGTAACCACGTCCGGCCCAGCTACGTTGTACACCTGACCGACTCCCTTGTCACTGGTGGCCGCCAGGATGGCCAACTCCGCTATGTCATACGTATGCACGATTGCATAGCGCGGATTGCATTTCCCTGGCCACATCACGAGGGGCAGCATTGTATTGATGTAGTTTCTGTCAGCAAGCAGCCTGTCTCTCGGCCCATAAGCGGACCCGATCCTTATCATAGACACCTGGATCTTGCCTTGCTTATGGAATTCCCAGCAGATCTGTTCAGCAAGCATCTTGGAGTAGTCGTAGAAGGTCAGAGGCGTCTTGCATGCTTCACAGGGGGTGTTTTCGTCGGCAGGGGTGTCGCCCTTCTGGCAGGCGTCACCATAGACGGTGACGGAGCTGACTTGGAGCAAACGTTTCACCCCAGCTTCGGCACTGGCCTTCAACACGTTCTCAGTGCCCCTGACAGTGGTCTCCTCATACTCCTTCCAGGGTCCCCAGCCCGGCGTGACCTTGGCCGCACAATGGAAGACTATGTCGATGCCTGTCATCACTGGTGGCAAGGTGTCGAACTCTGTGATATCTCCGAAGACGACCTCAGCTCCCGTCGTCTTGAGGTGGCTGAGGTCGGACGTCCTGCGGGCGAGGGCACGAACCTCGTAGCCCCTTGCTATCAGACGTTCGACCAAGGTGCTTCCAACCAACCCCGTGCTTCCAGTGACCAGCGTCTTCATGATATCCCCCTTGGCCGATGTTGGCGCATGTCTCCTGCAGCATCGCCTTGCCGATTATTGACGGGGGTCCGGAGGACACCCCGGTCTACCCTCGGCAATTCTAGGAATGATATCGATGCATCTTTGCCGTGTCAAACTGACTGGTGATTGCGGCAGGTGGGTCTGCAATTGCCCAATGCAGCGACAGGTTGGTTCTTGATTTCACTAGGTTACGGGTTCGATGCTACTATTGTGGAACGCTTATGATTCAGAAGCGTCAGCCGGCGGCTTCGAAGGCATGGAACGCTGGAGCTAGACTGGAGGCACGAGTTGGATTGGGAAGAAATCCTGGGTTTTGTCGGAGGATCTCTCATAACGGTGGCGTTCATTCCGCAGGTCTGGCGTCTCTACAGGCTGAAGAGCGCCCGTGAAATAAGTCTGCCCTTCAATATACTCTTTCTGATGGGTGGCATATGCTGGCTGGCGTATGGCGTCTCGAAGGACTTGCTGTCCGTCATCGTATCGAATGCAGTGAACCTGGCTCTTGTCTTAGCCATGCTCTATGCGAAGGTGAAATATGGTAGGCAACCCTAGGACGACGTTTGGCCTTGCCAGGAGGCCGCGAGCATGGTATTATTCCACGTCAGTGATGACCGCGAAGGCGAGCTGCTAGCTCGCCGGTCACTTAACAACTAGGGAAGTCGGACCTTTAAGTCAGTCCGGAGAGGCTGGCAAGGGAAGAGGGCCTGGGCCCAGACTCACGCGGAAAGAGCAGGATTGAAACCTCTTGCCAGCCTGGCAAGAGGTTTTTTGTATGTCTGAAAAGGCGATCATGTCCGCCGAGGACATGAGGCGTGCCTGGACGCGCATCGCTCATGAAGTCATTGAAAGAAATCATGGCTGCGATGGGTTGGTCTTCGTTGGCCTCTACACCAGGGGTGTGCCTCTGGCTTCGCGATTGGCGGCCACAATAAAAGGGATTGAAGGAGCTGACATTCCGGTCGGTGCGCTGGACATCGGTCCCTACCGAGATGATCTCTCCTACCTCGAAGCGCCGCCGTCAGCTCGTCCCAACGACATCCCCGACGATATCGTCGGCAAACGTGTGGTTCTGGTGGACGATGTCATCTACACCGGTCGAAGCATACGGGCGGCCATGGATGCCCTTATCGATCATGGTCGGCCACAGCACGTGCAATTGGCGGTCCTCGTTGACCGCGGGCATCGGGAACTGCCAATCCGGCCTGACTACATCGGCAAGAACGTGCCGACCTCGAGGAGAGAAGAGATAGTGGTCAGGGTAGCGGAAGTGGACGGGCAGGATGAAGTTGTGATCCTGAGTCGAGCTGCGGCGCAAACGGCAAGCGAAGAGCCGACGAAGAACGCGGTGGCAGCAAGGAGGCGTCATGAGTCTGGCAGGTAGAAGTCTGGTGACCATGGATGACCTGTCCAACGATGAGGTTGAGGCGGTGTTCTCTCTGGCTGACGGGATGGCGGAGTCGCTGAGCGAGCAGTCTGGCGTCTGTCAGGGCAAGATTATGGCCAGCCTGTTCTTCGAGCCCAGCACCAGGACGCGCATGTCGTTCGAAGCTGCCATGCTGAGGCTGGGTGGGCGGGTGATAACGGCGGTGGACATCGGAGCCACTTCTCTGGCCAAGGGCGAGAGCATCGCCGACATGGCCAGGGTGGTGGGCAGCTACGCTGACATCATCGTCATCAGACACCCGTGGGAAGGATCAGCCAAGGTAGTGGCGGACTACGCCGGAGTGCCGGTGATAAACGCCGGCGATGGTGGCCACGAGCACCCCACCCAGACCCTCCTGGACCTGTACACCATCAAGAAGGAAAGGAAGACCATCAAAGGCCTCAAGGTGGCCCTCTGGGGCGATCTGAAGTACGGGCGGACGGTTCACTCGCTGGCGTATGCGCTGGCCAGGTTTGGCGCGACTATCCTCTTCCGCCCCGCTCCCGGGCTGGGAATACCGGATCATGTGGTCAGGAAGCTGACTACCGAGTATGGAGGTGAGCTGCGGAGGTACGGAACGGCCGATCAGTCGGAGACGGGAGGGCTGTTCTCTCTGGACGCCATATACGTAACGCCCAGCACGCCGCACCAGTTGGCCATGATGGCCGACGTCAGTCTGCAGGTTGAGTTGGAGAAGGGAGTGGATGCCATCTATGTCACCAGGCTGCAGAGGGAGCGACGTGACGCTGCCAAGGGCGAAGGTGACACAAAGAGAGAGTACGCTGTTGTGGACAAGAGGCTTCTCAAGGAAAAGAGCTTGAGGGAAGCACTGGTGATGCATCCGCTGCCCCGCGTCGACGAGCTGGCCTATGAGCTGGATGCCGATCCGCGGTCCATGTACTTCAAACAGGCGGCGCGGGGCGTGCCAGTGAGGATGGCACTGATAAGCCTCCTGCTCGGGTCGAAGAAAGTCGACACCGGTCGGGATGACAAAGCCCGAAAGCAAGGGACAGCACATCCCGCCTACAACCGCGGATTCGGAGTTCGATGCCAGAACCGGAACTGCGTGTCCATCAACGAGGAGAAGTACATTAAGCCGGAATTCAAGATGGTCAGTCTTAAACCGCTGACGCTGCGCTGTATCTACTGTGAACATGAGACTTTCCCCAAGTACGTCGCCAGTGCGGAGTGGCACGAAGGTACGGTCAAGAGCAAGCGATATCACAGCTCCGAAAGCCATTGGATAAAGAAGATCAAGCCGGAGAATCTGATCATCTTCGATTCAGAGAGCGAAGCACAGTCGAGAGGATTTATGCCGGGGAAGTATGCGGAGGGTTGAGGGCGACTCGATGTTGAGGGTTAGCTTGATTCTGACTGGTCCGGCACATCGGATGGCACAGCAACACGTGTATGAGGGTGCGAGGGTGAGCGGGTTGTCGGTTGGCTCCGCGGTGGGAGACAGAGAGTGAAGGGTAGATTCCTGTTTGTCACCGGTGGACGCATCATTGACCCCTCCAAAGGCATTGACATGCTTGGAGACGTGCTCATACGTGAAGGTAACTTGGAGTGGGTTGGGGAAAACGGGCTGAGTATGTGTCCCGACGGCTGCCGGATCATCTCTGCCAAAGGCCTGGTGGTCTCGCCTGGATTCATTGACCTGCATTGCCATCTTCGAGAGCCTGGTTTTGAGGAGAAGGAGACGATCGCCACTGGAACCGAAGCGGCTGCCAGGGGTGGGTTCACGGCAGTTTGTTGCATGCCTAACACTTCTCCTCCCATTGACTCTCCGGACACGATGACCTACTTGAAGAACAAGGTCGCGTTGGCGGCCAGAGTCCGGGTCTTTCCCGTGGGGTGTGTGAGTCAAGGCCGACGGGGCGAGAAGCTGACGGATATGGCCAGCTTAGCTGAGTCGGGGGTCGTTGGCTTCAGCGATGACGGCAGCCCGGTTGCCGATTCTGATCTGATGCAGCGGGCCCTGGAGCGCAGTAGACTCCTCGACCTGCCCGTGATGGATCACTGCGAGGACTTAACTCTCACTGCCGGCGGTGTCATGAATGAAGGGCCTTCCGCGGTGGGGCTGCACCTGAAGGGAATGCCGGCTGCGGCTGAGGAGAGCGTAATACGAAGGGACATTGAGCTGGCGATGCTTACTGGTGCCAGAATCCACATCGCTCATGTGAGCACTGCCGGGTCTGTGGAGATCATTCGCCGCGGCAAGGAGACCGGCGTAAGGGTGACGGCTGAGGCTACACCACACCACCTGACTCTGACAGACGAGAGCGTCAGCATGCGTGGCACCGATGCCAAAGTCAATCCTCCGTTGCGGACCGCCGGGGATGTTGAGGCGCTGGTGCAGGGTGTCAAGGACGGAGTGATCGACGCCGTCGCCACCGATCATGCCCCCCACACCTTGGGGAACAAAGCCGGCGATTTCAATATGGCGGCTTTTGGGATCAGCGGCCTGGAAACGGCTCTGCCGGTCCTGCTTGCCCTGGTTCACGAAGGCAAGCTCGAGTTGTCTACGCTGATTGCCAGACTGACCAGCGGACCGGCGAAGGTTCTGAGTAGAGTTGCAGGCATGTCGGTTCTATCCGGCTATCCGGTGCCTGAAGGGCTGGGTTCTCTCCAGGCCGGATCTCCCGGAGATCTCGTTCTTTTCAATCCCGATTTCGCGTGGGTAGTGGATCCCAGCCGTTTTGCCTCCAAAGGGAGAAACAATCCCTGGGCGGGGCGCTTGCTTAGGGGTAAGGTGATGGC
>DAIQQD010000022.1:0-16324 GCA_036787015.1 Chloroflexota bacterium | reverse complement strand
TCCAGTTCCACCCCACCCCTCTGGAGCACAACAGTCTTTGGAGTCTCAGGGTTCGCATTCAGGGCATCTCCGATGTCTCCGAACTCCGTGATCGGAGCGCCATCGATCTGAACAATGACATCACCGGCCTCAATACCAGCCTGCTCCGCCACCGAGCCCGCGGACACGGAGTGCACCATGATCCCCTGGTTGCCGGTAATCCGTGTTGTCACTACCCCCATGAAGAAGGCAGAGATTAACACGAAAGCCAGTGCGACGTTGACCAGAGGCCCAGCGGCATAGACGCCCATCCTGGTCCACGGGCCTTTCCCAGCCAGACCCCCTTCCACCGTGGGGTCATCTTCGCCGATCGGCCTGACAAACGCCCCTACCGGAATGAGGTTGATGGAATAGATGGTCTGTCCCCTCTTGACAGAGAACAGCCGCGGCGGGAAACCGATGCCGAACTCTTCTACAACAATGCCTGCCCTCCGGGAGGCCAGGAAGTGGCCCAACTCATGACAGGTCACCAGGAAGAACAGCACGGCAACGAATACAACGACAGTCAGGAAGACGACCATGATCTAGCGAGCTCTCCATTTCCCGGCATGACGCCTGGCCCAGGCATCAGCCTCCAGTACTTCATCCAGCGAGGGGCGCCTGGTGCTGCGGTGGTGCTCCAGCGCGTCCTCGACCAACCGGGCGATGTCCAGCAACCCGATCCGGTGAGACAGGAACTTCTCCACCGCTACCTCGTCGGCCGCGCACAAGACCGCCGGATAGGTCCCCCCCTTCTCTCCCGCCTCCCGGGCCAGCCGGAGACAGGGGAACTTGGCCAAGTCAGGCGGTTCGAAGTTCAGCGCCATCGCCCTGTCCCAGGCCATCATGGGGAGATCCGGATTGAAATGCCTGTCCGGATAGCCCAGAGCATACTGAATCGGCAGCCGCATGTCGGGCCGGCTGAGCTGCGCCTTGATCGAACCGTCGGCAAACTGAACCATGGAATGCACAATGCTCTCAGTGTGAACCACCACGCCGATGCGGCTGTATGGCACGCCGAACAGCCAGTGGGCCTCGATGACTTCCATTCCCTTGTTCATCAGAGTGGCGGAATCAATCGTTACCTTCTTGCCCATCTTCCAGGTCGGATGGTTCAGGGCTTGCTCCGGAGTGATAGCCTCCAGCTTCTTCGCCGGGTACCGCAGGAAAGGACCACCCGACGCCGTCAGGAGCAGCCGGGCCACCTTCTTCTTCTGTTCTCCCTTCAAGCATTGCCAGATGGCGCTGTGCTCGCTGTCCACCGGCCTGATCTTCACACCGTACTTCCTGGCCTCTGCCATCACCATCGCCCCGGCCATCACCAGGACCTCTTTGTTGGCCAAGGCCACCTCTTTTCGGGCCCGGATCGCGGCCAGGGTCGGAGCCAGCCCGGCCTTGCCCGAGGTAGCTATCAGCACTAGGTCCACATCGGGGTGTGAGGCCATCTCCTCCAGGGTCACCGTTTTCAGCCGGGACTTGTGATCCGGAGAAAGGTTCTGCCGCAGTTCTGCCTTTGGCCCCTGGAATGAGACCATCCGCGGCTGGAATTCCTTGATCTGGCTGGCCAGGAGTTGGGAGTTGCTGCCTGCCCCGAGACCGGCGACCGAAAGCTGGCCTTTGAGAACCCGGGCTACTTCAAGTGTCTGCTGGCCTATGGAACCAGTGGAGCCGAGGATGGCTATCCTCTTCAGTCCACCCATAGCACAAAATAGTATACGATAACACCTGTGAACACAAGGCTATCTATTCGGTCCAGGACGCCGCCGTGGCCGGGCAACAGGTTCCCCGAGTCCTTGACGCCGGCCCGGCGCTTGAGAAGCGATTCCAGAAGATCACCCACCTGTGCCATCACACCGATGAGGCAGCCCACACCCACCACCTCCAAGCGGCTCAGCGGCAGTGACCAGCCGCCGAGATCTAGGAGGAAATGGAGCGCCAGTGCCGCGGCGACGGCCCCGGCGAAACCGCCGGCCGCTCCTTCCCACGTCTTGTGCGGGCTGATCGTCGGCGTCATGTGGTGTTTGCCCCAGGCCCGGCCAACGAAGTAAGCGGATGTGTCACAGGCGAAGGTGGTGAACAGGGCCAGTATGACCAGCTCCCGCCCATGGTCAAGCTGTCTCAGCATCACGTAGTGTCCCAGCATCCAGCCCATGTACAGGATGCCGGTGACAGTCCAACCCCAGCTCTGCAACCGGGTATCCCGGCGGAAGATGATCAGCCAGACCAGAGGCAGAACAGCCGCCGACGCCAGTAGTGAAGCCGTCGCCCAATCCACCTGAAAAAGGGCGGCCACGACGAAGAGAACAGCCCAGATGACCCCGAATAAGGTGAGCGGCTGGGCTTCGGCGTGCGTCCCCAGGCGGTAGAACTCCCAAGCACCGAGGGCCGCGGCAGCGCCAACCGCCACGATCAGCAGGGGAACCTGCGAGAACCACTCGGTGTCAGCTTCGAAGTCGAAATAGACGAAAGCCAGAAGTACCGGGATGCCTACGACGGCCGTGATTACTCTCAGCTTCATCTACCACCAACACCACAGCCATCCGCTGGCATCAGGCCCCAAAGTTGCGGGCCCTCTGGCTGTACGCCAGCAGCGCCTTCCTGACCTCTTCCGCATCGAAGTCCGGCCAGAAGACCGGGGTGAAGTAGTACTCGCTGTACGCCGACTGCCACAGAAGGAAGTTGCTCAACCTCATCTCGCCGGCAGTCCGTATGATCAAGTCGGGGTCCGGGATCCCCTCCGTATATAGGTAGCTGCTGAAGAGCGCTTCGTCGACCGCGTCCGGAGACACCTTCTCGCGGAGCATCCGCCTCGCGGCCTCCATGATCTCGGCCCGCCCCCCGTAGTCGAAGGCCACGCTCAGTGTCATCTTGTCGTTGTTCTTGGTCAGCTCGATGGATTTGAGGATCTCTTCCTGCAGCCTTCCAGGCAGCCTATCCAGCCTTCCCACATGGCGCAGCCTGATGCCTCTCTTGTGCATCTCCTTCGTCTCGCGCCCGATCACGCTGGCCAGGATCTGCATCAGCTCCTTGACCTCACTCCTGGGGCGCTGCCAGTTCTCGGTGGAGAAGGCATAGAGCGTCAGATACTTGACGCCGCTCTTGCCGAAGGCTTCGATGACACGGCGGATGTTCTCCGTCCCGGCGCGATGCCCTTTGAGTCGGGAAAGGTGTCTTCCTTCCGCCCACCTGACATTCCCGTCCATGATGATGGCCACATGCCTGGGAACGGGGCCGGTTTCCATCTGTTCGGTCTGGGTCATCATTTTCTCAAAATGCGGATTGGCCGGATGTCTGGCCAGGAGTTTCATGTCTCAGCGATGCGCCAAGATCAGCAGCGAAGTCAGGGCCTGAATGGGCTGAGGCTAGACCTCCATGATCTCTGATTCTTTGTCGGCGCCCACTTTGGACACTTCCGCAACGAACCGGTCCGTCAGCTTCTGCAGCTTGTCCGTGGCACGCACATTCTCATCCCGCGAGACCTTTTTGTCCTTCTCGAGCTTCCTCAACTCCTCCAGTGCGTCCCGCCTCACATTGCGCACGGCTATCTTGGCATCCTCCACTCTCTTGTGCACTACCTTGACCAGTTCCTTCCGGCGCTCCTCGGTGGGAGGCGGTATCACCAAGCGAAGAACCTCCCCGTCACTCATGGGGTTGAGCCCCAGGTCGGACTTCTGTATGGCCTTCTGCACATTCCCCACAATGCTCCTGTCCCAAGGCTGGATAAGCAGGAGCCTGGCCTCCGGCACGGATATGGAGGCCAACTGGCTCAGCGGAGTACTGGTGCCATAGGCCTCCACCATGATCTGGTCCACCAGGGCCGATGTGGCTCTGCCGGACCTGATCGTCTCCATCTCCCTCTTGAGGACCTGGACTGTCTTCTGCATCTTGTTGTCGGCCGCGAGAAGTGCGTCGTCAATCATCCTTTCACCCCCGAAGAAACAACGGTGCCAATTCGCTCCCGGGCCACTGCCCTCTTTATGCTGTCAGACGCGTGGAGATCGAAGACCACTATGGGCAGGTTGTTTTCCATGCACAGCGAGAAGGCAGTGGCATCCATAACGTGAAGCCCCATTTTCAGGGCTTCGCGATGATCCAGGTGCTCCAGCTTCTTGGCCGAAGGATCCTTGTTGGGATCGGCGGTATACACGCCGTCAACCTTGTTCTTGGCCATCAGGAGCACCTCGGCCTTTATCTCGATGGCACGCAGGGCAGCCGCCGTATCTGTGGTCATGTACGGGTTCCCCGTACCAGCCGCAAAGATCACCACCCTCCCCTTCTCCAGGTGGCGGATGGCCCTGAGCCGGATGTAGGGTTCGGCCACTGACTGAATCGGGATAGCCGACTGCGTGCGGGCGACCAGGCCCTGCTTCTCCAGGGCGTCATGCAGGGCCAGCGCGTTGATCACCGTGGCCAGCATCCCCGCGTAGTCCGCCGTCGCTCTGTCCATGCCCCTGGCAGCAGCGTCGACACCCCGCCAGATGTTGCCTCCCCCCACCACAATGGCCACCTCGACCCCAGCCTGTGTGACATCCTTCACCTGCCTGGCTACCCTTCTCAGAATAGCATCGTCAATCCCAAAATCTCGCTTGCCCATGAGAGCTTCGCCGCTCAACTTCAGAACGATGCGCTTGTACTTCGCAGAAGGCACTTTCATAGTCCCGCAGTCCTCCTGACAACAGACTCGGCTGCCGCAATCAGCCCGGAAAAGACAGACCGCCGCTTATGCTGAAGATCTGCCCCGTGATCTGGTTCGAGTCCTGGGAGGCCAAGAACAGAGCCAGTTGCGCAATGTCATCCGGCCTGTTCATCCCAAAAGGCATTCGTTCCTCAGCTTTCTTGAACAGGTTGGCCAGGTGGGTGTCCTGCTGTGACGTTGCCGTCTCATACCCCGGAGTATCCTTGGTCACCGTGGTGCAGATGGTATTGATGCGTATCTTCCAGCGAGCCAGCTCTTGTGCTAGCACCTTGGTCATGAGCACCACGGCCGCGGCAGCCCCGCCGATCAGCGATTCTCCCCTCGTGGGCGTCCTACCTGCGTCAGTAGTCACGATGATGATTTTACCAGACTGCCGGGCCATCATGTGATCCAGCACCGCCCTCACAGCATAGAGGCGGGTGAAGAGGTGGCTGCTGACACAATCGCCGTACGACTTCGGGTCTATCTCGTGGAACGGCTGGGGCGGGGGTCCCGCTGCAGCGCCACAGGCCACCAGGATATCAATGTGGCCGAATCGCTGTACGGCGCTGTCGACCATGCGTTTCACATCGTCGTAGTTGTAGAGATCCGCCGGCTCGAAGTGGGCTTCGCGGCCCATGGCCCGGACGTGCTCCACTACTTCCAAAGCCGGGCCGGGGGTGCGGGCATTGATGACGACGGAGGCGCCGTTTTCGGCGAACCTCACAGCTATGGCCCGGCCGATTCCCTTGCTGGAACCGGTCACCAGAGCTACTTTGCCGCTAAGGTCTGCCTCCACAACTCGTCGTGCTCCAGAAGTTCCGGAAGCTACTTGCCCAGCTCGAATCTGGCAAACCGGCGCACGGCCACCTTCTCGCCCATTTTGGCAGAGACATCCGCCACGATGTCAGAGATCCTTCTGCCTGGATCCCTGATGAAGGGCTGTGACAGGAGACACACTTCCTCGGGATTCAGTTTCTCCTTTTCCCCATCGGGAACATCCGCGGACGAGATGAAGCGCGGATCGGTAGCCGCTATCTGCAATGCCAAGTCATGAACCAGCGCTTTGAACTCGTCGGTATGGGCTACAAAGTCAGTCTCACAATTCAACTCAACCATCGAGCCTATGCGGCCCCCACCGTGAACATAGACCTCGACCAAGCCCTGAGAGGCTACTCGATCAGCCTTCTTCTCGGCCCTGGCCAGGCCCTGTTCTCTTAGGATGTCACTTGCTCGATCTACATTGCCTTCGGCCTGTTGAAGTGCCCGCTTGCACTCCATGACGCCGGCGCTGGTCTTATCTCTCAGCTCCTTTATTGATGTCACTGAAATCTCCACTGCGCTTCTCCTCCTCAGGGCTAAATGACAACGATTCCAGGCTGTCAATGGCTTCCTTGCCGGCTATCTCGGCACTCTCGCGCTCCGCCTTCTCCAGGACCCGCTTGCCTTCCAGCACTGCATCGGCCATCTTGGTGCACATCAGCTTCACCGCCCTGACCGCATCGTCGTTGCCTGGAACCGGATAATCGATCTCGTCCGGATTGCAGTTGGTGTCCACTACGGCCACGATGGGCACGCCGAGATGCTTGGCCTCGGCCACCGCCAGCCGCTCTTTGGACGGATCCACAATGAAAAGCGCACTGGGGAACTTGGTCATTTCTTTGAAGCTGCCCATCTGGTGATTGAGTCTCTGTATCTTCCTCTCCAGCTTCAGCACTTCCTTCTTGGGCAGGCGGTGAAAGAACCCGCGCGTCCTCTGATCTTCAAGATGAACCAGGTAATCGACGCGCGACTGTATCACGTTGAAGTTGGTGAGCATGCCGCCTATCCAGCGCTGGTTGACATAGGGCATACCACATCTTTTCGCTTCCTGTTCGATTGCCTCTTGAGCCTGCTTCTTGGTGCCGACGAACAGTATGTCGCCCCCCTGCGATACCAAGTCCGTCACATACCTGGAGGCCTTGTCCAGCAGGTTTATGGTCTGCTCCAGGTTGATGATGTGGATACCGTTGCGCTCAATGAAGATGTACCTCTTCATCTTGGGGTTCCACCGGCCGACCTGGTGACCGAAGTGCGCCCCTGCCTCCAGAAGCAACTTCACAGACACAACGCTACTAGTAGTGGCCGCTTGTTCCGTCATTTCACCTCACAATATATACCGGCTCAGATTCTCGTCCTTGACTAAGCTCCCCACCTGTTGCGAGACGTAATCGGCGTCAATCACGACCCGCTCTCCCTTCCTCTCCGATGCAGTGAAGCTTAAGTCCTCCACTAGTTTTTCTATTATGGTGAAAAGCCTCCGAGCGCCGATATTCTCCATCCGTTCGTTCATCAAGACGGCCAACCGGGCTACCTCTTCGATCCCGTCTTTGGTGAACTTCAGCGAAACTCCCTCGGTCGACAGCAAGGCAATGTACTGATTAGTGAGAGAGTTCCGCGGCTCTGTCAGGATTCTCTCAAAGTCTTCCTGAGTCAGCGGGTTGAGCTCCACTCTCAGCGGGAAACGCCCCTGAAGTTCGGGGATGAGATCCGAGGGCTTGTTCTGCGAGAACGTGCCCGCAGCAATGAACAGTATGTGCTCAGTGTTCAGCGGGCCGTAACGCGTCATCACTGTGGTGCCTTCCAGCAGAGGGAGCATATCCCGCTGCACGCCCTCTCCGGACACGTCCCGGCCAATGTCCATCTTCGGCCCGCACAGCTTATCGATCTCGTCAATGAAGACCAGACCATTCTCTTCAGTATCGCCAACGGCACGGTCCAAGACCTGATCGAAATCCAGAAGCTTGTTCGCCTCTTCTCTGACCAGGATGCGTCTGGCCTCCTTGACGCGCACCTTCTTCTTTCGTTGCCCGTTCCGGCCCTTGAAGCCTCTGCCGGAATCATCGAACCACAGGGAATCACCCTCCAGTTCCATGTCCAGGCGGGGGTCAAAGAGCATCCCTCCGGGCTCTGAATCCGCCACTTCGATCTCCACGAACTGGTCTTCCAGCTTGTTGCTGGCCAGGAGCTTGGCCAGACGCTCCCGGGTCACCGCGGAGATAGGGCCGCTGGCCAGAACCGGGGAGCTCTTCGCCATTCTGGGGCTGCCTCCGGACACTTGCTGGCCCTTCTCCACTACCTTCCTGCCCCTCTGGGTCATCTGCTGGTAGAGGTAGCCTACGATCCGGTCGGTGGCCAGCTGCTCGGCATTACTCTCAACCTGCTTCAACTGTTCGTGGTAGACCTTCCTGGCACACATTTCCACCAAGTCATGGACAATCGACTCGACATCGCGCCCAACATAGCCCACCTCGGTGAACTTGGTAGCTTCCACCTTGATGAAAGGCGCGTTGATCATCGCCGCCAGGCGGCGCGCTATCTCGGTCTTGCCCACCCCCGTGGGTCCGATCATCAGGATGTTCTTGGGAATAACATCCGACCGGATCTCCGGCGGAAGCTTCCGGCGCCGCTCGCGATTGGACAGCGCGATGGCTACCGCTTTCTTGGCTTCTTTCTGCCCAACAATATACTTGTCTAGTTCTTGGACGATGGTTTTGGGTGAGAACTCTCCCATCCCGACCTCCCAGAGGCGGGTCTACGCCACGGTAGAGTCTAGCACAAAGGGGGTTTCAAGGCAAGGAAAACGGCCCGTCGCCACATTGACTTGCCATAGGACCTGTGCTAGCATCGGCCAAGGTCAGGTCAAGCGTGTCGGCACTCAGCGAACTCTACAAGGAAATTGCCGGCTGCCGCCAGTGTGAACTCGCTCGGCAGCGCACAAAAGTTGTCCCCGGCGAGGGCGCCGAGGATGCGGCCATTGCCTTCATTGGAGAAGCGCCAGGCTGGCACGAAGATCAGCAGGGGCGCCCTTTTGTGGGCCCGGCCGGGCAATTCCTCGACGAACTGCTGGCCTCTATCGGACTCAGAAGGCAGCAGGTCTATATCTGTAACGTCCTGAAGTGCCGGCCTCCGGGCAACAGGGATCCTCTGCCAACAGAGATCAAGACCTGCCAGCAATGGCTTGACCGCCAGCTTCAAATGCTGCATCCGAAGGTAATCGTCACACTGGGAAGGTACTCTATGGCCAGGTTCTTCCCCGGGGAGACCATCAGCAAGATACACGGCAGAGCGCGCAAAGACGGCGGCCTCATCTACTTCGCCATGTACCACCCGGCTGCGGCTCTGCATCAGCAGAAGCTTCGCGAGACCATCCAGGCTGACATGCTCAAGATACCGGCGCTACTGGCTGAAGCGCAGGATGCACCAGTGACCAAGGCGGCTGACAAGCCGCAGCAGCTCAGCCTGCTCTAAGGGCCGCCCGGTGCCATCGATGCGCCGCATCTGGCAGCCAATGTAGAAGATATTACGGAGGTACAGCTAACACATCATGCCACGCGGGCAAGGATCCAGCGGTCCCGTAGGAAGCGGACCAGGGAGTCCCCAGGGCTGGGCGCTGAGGGCCCTCTGGCTGATCTTCGTGGCCATCTTTCTCTTCATCTTGTGGAACGGCCTGCTGGTGGCGCTGGGACTGGGTGTCCTGCTAGTGCCGGTGGTGATAGTTGGCCTGACCATGATGGTCTGGCTGCAGCGGCTCCCAGTGCTCTGGGAACGATGGAATACATGGCTCGGGGCCCTGGTATTCACCGCTGCATTCATGGGTTTTCTGGCCTTCTTCCAGCCGGCCCACATGGGGATCGAGAACTCCTGGGTATGGTGGAGCGAGAGCATGCAGGACTCCCTCGCGAATGGCACGCTGGGAGGCAAGTTCGGCGAGGCCGTAATCGGCGGCAGGAATTTGGCTAATGGCTGGCACACGGCGTTGGGGGTCTTGCGCATCGTAATCCTGGTCGTACTTGGGGCAGCTTTGGTAGCGCCGCACTGGGTCTGGCAGGGGACGAGCAACGGGGCGTCCAGGGCCATCCCTGCGTTCGGACGGGCGGGGCGGAAGGCCAAAGACGCCGCCGGAGGCGCCGCCGACCGCTATTCGGAGAATCCGCTCCATGAAAAGGCCCTGAACTGGCTGAAGGCGCGTCACATTCCGCTGATATCCAATGCCATCCCTTCCCGCGAAGAGAAGGAGAAAAAGAAGAAGCGAGCGCCCAAGGTCGCCAGGGAGCCAAAGGTCGTGGCAGCGGAAGTCCCGGCTGTCGTCCCCGGCGAATGGCAACTGCCCAAGATCGAACTGCTGGACGAAACCGTCAATGCGGAACTCAGCAAGGCTGATGTAGAGAGAAGGGCCAGACTGATCGAGGAAGCACTGGCCAGCTATGGCGTGGATGCCAAGGTCAAAGAGAAGAATGTGGGCCCGGCAGTCACCCAGTTTGAAGTCGAGCCCGGGTGGGACATAAAGTACAAAGAGATCAAGGAAAAGGACCGCTATGGCAACCCTAAGGTCAGAAAAGAGGAGGTGTCCCGGACCCGCGTCAAGGTGGAGCGCATCACTGCTCTGGCAAATGATCTGGCCCTGGCGCTGGCTGCCCCCAGCATCCGGATGGAAGCCCCCGTCCCGGGAAAGGCCGTGGTGGGCATCGAGGTGCCCAACACCTCCTCCGGGCTGGTCTCGGTTCGCGAGGTGCTGGAAAGTACCGCCTTCAGGCGACTCAACAGCAAATCGCCGATGGCGATAGCACTGGGCAAGGGCACAGCCGGCGATATGGCAGTGGCTGACCTGGCCAAGATGCCGCACGTGCTGGTCGCCGGAGCCACCGGCAGCGGCAAGACCGTGTGCCTGGACTCCACCATCGTCTCTCTGCTGATGAACAACACCCCCAGGGAATTGAGATTCATCATGATCGACCCCAAGCGTGTGGAGCTCATCGCTTTCGATGGGATACCCCACCTGATGACTCCCGTCATAACCGAAGGCGAGAAGGCAGTGGAGATACTGAAGTGGCTCACGCTGGAAATGGATGGCCGCTACCGCAGACTGGCCCAGTTGAAAGTGCACAACATCGACATGTACAACAGGAGCAGCAAGGTCCCCAAACCGATGCCTTACATAGTCCTCATCGTGGATGAAATGGCCGACCTCATGATGTCCAGGGCTGATGAGATTGAACCTCAGATCTGCCGTCTGGCGCAGATGGGCCGGGCGGTGGGCATCCATTGCGTGGTGGCCACTCAGCGACCCTCGGTGGATGTGATCACCGGGCTGATAAAGGCCAACTTCCCGACGCGTATCAGCTTCGCGGTGGCATCGCTGGTGGACTCCCGTACCATCCTGGACACGATTGGCGCGGAAAAGCTGCTGGGCCGGGGTGACATGCTCTACCTCTCCGCAGAGCTGTCGAAGCCGAAGCGCCTGCAAGGGTGCTTCGCTTCACAACAGGAGCTCGAGAGGGTGACGCGCTTCTGGTCCGATCAGGCCAGAGCACAGCCCATAGAGGTTCTAGCCTACACTGGTGAGCAGGCCGTCAAGGACCCGCTGCTCGAACAGGCAAAGCAACTGGCGAAAGACCACAAGCAGATATCAGCCTCCTATCTCCAAAGGCAGTTGCGCATCGGATCGGCGCGGGCAGAAGAATTGCTGCGGCAGCTTCAAGAAGCAGAGGCACAGGCAAGCCAAGCTGCCAAGCCGCCGGAACCGGAACAACCGCAGAGCACTTGAGCTTCCGCACGGCGCTGGCCTTCCTGAAGCCCCAAACAGAAAGTCGCGGGATACTCCGCTGCACGCTACAATATATTTGGTAGAGGTGCAGGAGAAGCCTCTGCCGGCGTCCTCCGAAGAGGGTGCAGCAACTGTCTTGTCTGTCAAGATGTTTGGGGGTGTTTTGGGCGCATGCCATGCGCCCCTACAGGCTTACGGCATCACGGTGCAGCAGAATGCTGCCGGGGTCTGGGGTGTCCCCAGATCTTCTTCTCCCCCCCAAGAATGGAGCTAGAAGTTGAAGGGTCCGAGGGAAAGAGACTGCGGATTGGCCGGTCAGGTCTCAGACCTGACACTCACGAGAGAGTGCAGGGACTCGTCCCTGCCGGGAGTCCGAGGGTGTCCCTCGGTCCCACTTCTCTTCTCCCCCAAGATTGGGGGTTCAGGGGGTTGATAAAGTCAACTGGCCAACAGGCTCAGCAAACAGACTATCAGGAGGCTAGCAAGTGGAAAAGGTTCTAACAGGCATCAGGGTTCTTGATTTCTCTCGCTGGTTCGCCGGCCCTTACGCCGCCACTCTCTTGGCTGCCATGGGCGCCGACGTAGTACGCGTGGAGCGTCCCACCGGCGAAGAGGAGAGGAATTTCGGGCCTTTCGCCCCTAACGGAGAGAGTATGCTCACCATGGTCACGCTGGCCAACCGAAGGGGAGTCACCCTCGACCCTCTTAGTGAAAAGGGAAGGGAAATCGTGCATCAACTCGTGGCCAAGAGCGACGTGGTGCTGCACAGCTACGTCAGCGGTTCCCAGGAAGAGAAACTGCTCGACTACGAGTCACTGAAGAAGGTCAACCCGGCCATTGTCGTGGCCAAGGTATCCGGCTTCGGCTCCTGGGGGCCATACATGCAGCGCCCCTGTTTCGACACCATCGCCCAGGCCCTCTCCGGGGCCATGAGCTATACCGGCTTTCCGGACACAGCGCCCACCAGGTCGGGCTACGCCTGGGTGGATTTCAGCACCGGCACCCATTGCGCCCTGGGCATCATGTTCGCACTCTTCCACAGGCAGAGGACAGGCAGAGGGCAGTTCATTGACGTCGCCTTGCTGGATACGGCCGTGGCCTGCGTCGCCGGTTTGGCAGTAGCGGCTGAGGCCAAGGTCGGAGGCATGATCCGGGAGCGCCAGGGAAACACCAGCTACTACAACTTCACCGACTGCCTCAAGGCCAAGAACGGCTGGGTGATGATCGGCTGCGCCGGCAATCCCATCTGGAAGCGGTTCCTCAGAGCCATAGGGCGGGAGGATCTGAAGGAAGATCCCAGGTTCAAGAGTGACCAGGCCCGCTTTGAGAATCGACATGCTATCCAGGCCATAGCGAAAGAGTGGGTGAAGGACAAGACCATGGAAGAGACCATGAAGATTCTGGAGTCCGCCAGGGTCCCCTGCGCCAAGGTGAACAACACCCTGGAGATGACGAGCGATCCGCAGGTCGCTGCCCGGGAAATGCTGGTCAACATACCTTACCCTCGCGTCGGTGACATCCCAGTGCCCGGCGTGGTCATCAAGCTGTCGGAGACGCCGGGGGCCATCGAGCGGCCCGGCCCCAGGCCGGGGGAGCACAACGAGGAAGTCTACACGGGTCTCCTGGGCTTCACGCCCCAGAAGCTGGCCGAACTCAAGTCAGAGGGCGTCATCTGAGAGCGGATTGAGAGGCTTCGCGTAGACGCTCAGCTTGACAAACGGGCTGGCCTTCTGGTATGTTGAAAGTGCCATCGACCGAATTGGCGGTGAGCACCAGCAATCTTAGAAAGCTTAACAACTAGATCGCTTGGATCGGCAACGACCGAGACGGTAAATAGGGTGAACGACTCCGAAAGCCTTCTTGGCCATGCTGAGAAGGCTTTCTTGTTTGGGCCGGGGGAAAAGTGCCAAACGTAGGTTTCATAGGTGCTGGGACCGTAGGAACCGCCCTCGCCGTCAGGCTGAGAGGAAGAGGCTACAGCGTGGCAGCAGTAGCCAGCCGCACTCGCGCGTCCGCAGATAGACTGGCCGGCATGGTTGATGGGTGCCGGGCCTACGATGCCGCCCAAGCAGTCGCTGATATCGCGGACCTCGTCTTTATCACCACCCCAGATGGTGTCATCCCCCAGATCGCAGCCCAGGTGAAGTGGCATGCCGGGCAGGGTGTGGTGCACTGCAGCGGCGCTGACTCCCTCAATATCCTGGCCCCGGCCACGGACCATGGCGCCCTGAGGGGCGGGTTCCATCCCCTGCAGACCTTTGCCACCGTCGCCTATGCCATCGAGAATATCCCCGGTTCCACCTTCGCCCTGGAGGCCGACGAACCGTTGCTCGGCAACTTGAAGGAAATGGCTGCGGCCCTCGGTGGACACTGGATAGTGCTCAAACCGGGTGACAAGGTCGCCTATCACGCTGCGGCGGTCCTGGCCTGCAACTACATGATCACCCTGGTCAAGATGGCCACCGACCTGTGGAAGACTTTCGGTGTCTCCACGCCGGAGGCCACGCAGGCACTGCTGCCCCTGCTGAGAGGTTCCCTGAACAACCTGAACAACGTGGGGCTGCCGAACAGTCTGACGGGCCCCATCGCCCGGGGGGATGCCGGAACCGTGCAGAAACACCTGGTAGCTCTGCAGGAAAGAGCGCCGGAGTTGTTGCCCGCCTACGAGGAACTGGGGCGCCAGACCATTCCCATCGCCCTGGCCAAAGGAAAGATTGACAAGGAGAAAGCCAACGAACTGAATGCGATCCTGAGCCGGCCCGGTCGGTGAGCGGCCCGGACGCAAACAGAGGAGGAACACCATGAGGACGATGCTACGAAGCAAGATACACCGGGCCAGAGTCACTGGAGGCAACGTCAGCTACGAAGGTAGTATTACCATCGACAAGCTGCTGCTGGAGGCAGCCGACATCCTCCCCCACGAGATGGTCCACATCCTTGACGTCAACAACGGAAACCGGTTCCAGACGTATGCCATTGAAGGAGAGGCAGGCTCGGGTGATATCGTTCTCAACGGAGCCGCCGCCCGAATGGTAGCCAAGGGCGACATCGTCATCATCCTCACTTACAGCACCGTCACCGACGAAGAAGCAAAGCACGTCCAACCGCGGCTCGTCTATGTTGACGCCAACAACGCCATTCGTGAGCAGAAGATCGGGGGACACGGATGGATGGACGACCTGACGGAGACACTGAAAGCCCTCTAGACTCGATTCGCTGATCGATAGAGACCGAAGCCTCTAGCCGTAGATCCCGAACATGGTATCATAGGGCGACCGGAGGCTGGCTGCCCCACCTGCTTCAGCACCTCCGGCCCCACGAAGGAGGGGAAGATGCGGACCACCATTCTTCAGATCAAAGAGATGAAGCATAAGGGCAAGATAATCCCGATGCTCACTGCCTATGACTACGCTACTGCCAAGCTGATTGACAGTGCTGGCATTCCGCTCATCCTGGTCGGGGACAGTCTGGGCATGGTGGTGCTGGGCTACGAGTCCACCATCCCGGTGACTATGGACGAGATGCTCCATCACACCAAAGCCGTGGTGCGTGGCACAGAACAGGCGTTGATTATAGGCGACATGCCTTTCATGACATATCACGCCAGCGTCAGCGAAGCTCTCCACAACGCCGCCCGCTTCATACAGGAGGGCGGAGCGCAAGCCGTGAAACTGGAGGGCGGGGAGAACATGGCGGAGACAGTGCGCCGCGTCGTAGAGTGCGGAATCCCGGTCATGGGGCATATCGGACTCACGCCCCAGTCCGTGCATCAACTGGGCGGATTCAAGGTGCAGGGGAAGACCCAGGAGGCAGCCATCCGTCTGATCAAGGACGCCCGTGCCCTGGAAGAGGCCGGCGTATTTGCCATTGTTCTGGAGGCCATCCCTACTCCACTGGCCAAGCTAATCACGAAGAAGGTGGGGGTCCCCACCATCGGCATCGGTGCGGGGCCTTTCTGCGATGGACAGGTCCAGGTGGTCAGCGACCTTCTCGGGCTCTTCACCGACTTCGTTCCGAAGCATGCCAAGCAGTATGCCAGACTGTCCGATATTATCAAGCAATCGGTGGGAGACTACATTAACGAAGTCCAGGCCGGGACCTTCCCCACCGAAAAACAGAGCTATACCATGGATGAAAGCCTGCTGGCCGGACTGGAACAGGAGCACAACTGGTGAAACTGCCACCTCCAAAGAAGAAAGGTACATTCTCCCTGGAAGAGACTCTGGAAAGAAGGAGATCCAAGCGCGCCTATCTGCCCAAGCGGCTCAGTCCGGAACAGATTTCGCAGCTTCTCTGGGCCGCGCAGGGGGTTTTCCAGCGGGGCAAGAGGACGGTGCCTTCGGCCGGCGGACTCTACCCCCTGGAGATATACCTGGTAGCGAAGGAAGGCGTCTATCACTACGTGCCCCAGAACCATGAACTGGTGGAGACGCTGCACGGTGACGTGCTTCCGCAGCTCTGCCAGGCGGCTGCCGGACAAGAATTCCTCCGGGAGGCTCCTGCCAATATCGTCATCGCCGCTGACGACCGGGGCATGGAAGGACGTTATGGGAAGCGCGCGGAGCGCTACGTCTGTGTCGAGGTTGGGCACGCCGCCCAGAACATTCACCTGCAGGCAGTGGCTATGGGATTGGGATCGGCGCCCATCGGTGCCTTCGACGATGAGCAGGTGCATGCAGTTCTGAAGCTGCCTGACGAACACTGGCCGCTGTACATCATCCCGGTGGGTTATCCGGCCGAATGAAGGTCATTTCGACCGTCGCTGAGTTCAAAGAAGCACGGCGCAAGATACGGGGCACCGTCGGCCTCGTGCCCACCATGGGCTACCTTCACGAGGGGCACCTGTTTCTGGCCCGGCGGGCCAAGGCCGAGAACGACGTCTCGGTGGTCAGCATTTTCGTCAACCCGACCCAGTTCGGGCCCGAACAGGTTTTCGCGCGGTATCCCCGGGACCCGGACCGCGACCTGGCCCTGCTGGAGAAGGAGCGAACCGACCTGGTGCTGATGCCGCCCGTTGAGGAGATGTATCCCCCGGGAATCAGCAC
>DAIQQD010000167.1:0-4744 GCA_036787015.1 Chloroflexota bacterium | reverse complement strand
TGTTTGCCAGACTGAACGCTGGTTCGGTGGTAAGGCCGCTCGGTGGCATATCGCACTGGATGGCGCCGGAGATGTGGCTGTGGATATAGGGTTCCCGGTTGGATACGACCACGAAGAGATAGTCCCGGAGTTTCTCCGCCACGAGTTCATGCAATTGCTCCCGCGTCCAAATTCCGTCACCTCCCTCGAGGGCCGCCGCGCAACCCGATAGCCAATCGCCTTTGCCGGGGCCGCCTTTGGGATCATCAGCGACTTACAGGTGTATCACGTCTTCGCTATGGTCGAGGGCTATGAAGAGAAGCAGGTAGTCCCGGACATGCCTGGTAATCAGGAAGTTGTGCCTCACGTGTTCCTTCCCATTCTCGCCCAACCAGCGGGCATAGTCCGGATTCGCCAGCAGTTGCCGGACGGCATATGCCGTACCATCGATGCCATGGGACAGCAATCCGGTGAGCTTGTGCCTTACCTGGAGAGGTATGCCGCCGACGGCGGTGGCTACTACCGGCTTGGCCTTCCACAATGCTTCGCTTACAGTAAGGGCGAAACCCTCTTTCAGTGATTTCTGCAAGATGACTGTGGATGCCCTCTGCAGAGCGTTGATTTCGATATCGGATCGTGCCTGGCCCGAGATTATGTGTATGTCGGGATTGCCGTCGGCTGCTGCCTTAACTTCAGCCAGAACCTTTTCGCCCTCAGGGTCATCAGTGGCACCTCCTCCCACCAGGACGAGAGTGCAGTCAATGGATCTCTTCACCAATTCAAAGGCCTTGACTACGCCCACCGGATCCTTCATGTAATCGAAGCGCGAGACCTGTGTGACGATAGGCTTGTCCCTGGGGATCTTCATTGCTTCCATGGCAGCATCGATCTCACGCGTCGAGAGATCCTTGTTCTTGTCGCTGAGCGGGTCTATCGATGGGGATATCAGGAACTGTCTGACGGGCAGCGGCCGGGAAAAGGCTGGAGCCGAGAACACGGTTGCATCGTACTTGATGACGAAGCGTTCCAGGAACCTCCAAACCCGCTCGTCCGGATTGGAGACATCGATATGGCATCTCCATATCCACTTCCCGCCCGACTCCGCCTTTTTTTCGATCAGCGCGCATGGCTGGGGGTCATGGATGAACATTGTCTGGCCGTGGAAGTCCATCTCCGCCATGTTCTTGCGGTTGATCTCCAGGAACAGTTCGAAATCGTCTTCTGAGATGGGCTCCTTCCTGCCATGTAGCGCGTTGTGGAACTTCTTAGTGACCTCGAAGAACCCGGGGCTGCCTTTGATCACATTCCAGCGGGCATCAACACCCAACTCCTGGAGGATCGGTATCATGTGGTTGAGGATCTCAGCAACGCCGCCTCCAACATACGTGGAGTTGATGTTCTGGATCTCTCTGCCCGCCAGCTTCGAAGCCAGCAGCCGCAGCTCTTCAATAGTGCTCTTGCCCACAATGGGCTCATAGTCGGGTAGCTTCACCTATCTCCTTCTCGATGAGTTGTACTAGCGCCTCCCGCAGACCCTCGAGGGAGTGCGTATACGGATCCAGCCGTGCCACCTTCTGAGCCAGCTCATCCTCTCCCAGGCTGTCCGCGAGCCAGGCTGAGAAGTCGTTCAGACCTCTGCCCAATCTCAGCCTCGATTCGAAGACGTGGAAGTACAATGAACCAGGGCTGAGCTTCCGCAGAGCCTCGACGAACTCCCTGATGTCACTAGCCTGATAGGACGCCGGTATGATCACGCTGATGGACTTCACGAAGTGGAATTCGCCCCCGGGCGCGGCCTCTCTAAGACTCCCGCCCTGAGCCAGTTGTTCTTCTATGATGGCGATATGCCTTTCGCGCAGGGCCTGCAAGCTGGAGAATTGGAAGGTGTCCACGCTGGCCAGCTTCTCCGCCAGGACTTCATCGCCCAGAGCCTCATCCACCCACAAGGAGAGGTCGTTTGACGGCTGCGAAGTCAGATAGTGATGCTCTTCCAGGAAATGGTGAGTGTGGAAGTAGATGACGGAATCCGGCACCACCTTCAGCATATCGGCCAGTTCCCTGAGGTTCCTGGCTCTCAGCCCCGTGAGCTCCTTCATGTGCGACCTCGAGTAGAACCGGAACGGCTCCTTTGCCTTCTTGACCGGGTGTCCGTAGTTGATGACCGTAGTCCGGGTCATCTTTCTGTTCGGGACTATGGTGATGCTTCCGTTTGGCGCTCTGACCAAAGTGTTTCGCCAGTTCACCTCCGTGACATAGCCTTCCTCACCGGTCTCGGTCAGCTTGATGTAGTCGCCCACACCATAATTCTGCGAGGAGCTTAGCTGGAGTGCAGCCACCAGATCAGGACCGACGTCAATTGCCACCAACAAGACGAGCAGGGCCAGAATGCCGGCTGCCAGAAGAATGGCGGTTATCGGTGCCCCCCATATTTCTAGAAGCGTCAACACCGCTATCAGGACGATGACGATCCTGGCAAGGTGCCAGGTGGCCTTGGTGGCCTTGTCCGGCGTCTTCAGGTGCTGCCCCCAGAGAGTGATGAGTCTGCCGGCCATGTTCAGCAAGCAGAGGGCAAGAGACAGAGCAAAGAGCGTCCACAGCCCCTTGCTGGCATTTTCCTGCCAATCCGATGGGATCGTGGAAACAAGGACGGCCAGCCACGCGGCGATAGTGAGTGCCCAGATGACTGACGGAATGCTCGTTGTCTGGCGAAAAACGTCAAACCCCTTCCACCCTGTCTCCTTCGACCACCTCTGCAGCCTGGCACGGACCAATTGCCTCAGCCACAAGCACGCGATCAGGACGAAGACGCCCACCGCCGCTGGGATAAGAACCTCGCGCCAGTTGTCACTAAGCCAGTCGATGGCCAACCTCCTGCGTTTGACTTGTCATGGCTTCCGGCCTACTTCCCTCCGCCGTACTTACTTGCTCCTATCACTGATCCCATGATATCACTATTCGTTATCGACCCCACAAGTTCTCCGGTGGCCTTGTCCACCACCGGGACAACGGTCATGTTTCCGTCGGCCATGCGCGTCGTGACGTCATCCAGAAGCTCGTCAGGAGATGCCACGATTGGCTCCAACTCCAGCAACTCCTCGAGAGTGACGGTTCCCCAGCGCTCCTTATTGATGTGACGCATATCTTTCAGATAGACTACGCCGGCGAGTCTCTTGGGCTCTTTCGTTACCACGTAGTCCGCCTGGTCCGACGATGCCCACAAGTCGATGAATTTCTGAAGGGTAATGCCCGAATTGGGGAATTGTCGGCCCCGATCCATCACATCTTGCACGGTCTTGTTGTCCAGAGCATACCTGGCAAACGAAGGCACCACGAACTTCGGCAGCCTGGGTCTCTTCCTCCCCTCGACGCGTTCGGCTTGTTGAAAGGCATAGCCCATTACCGGAGGCACTATGAGCAGGTAGCCAATCATAATCAGTATCAGCAGCGAGAAAAGTTCCTGAGAGATGGCCCCCATGTTCAGCATGACCACCAGCAGGGCAATCTCTACCACCCCCTTTCCCATCATGCCGGAGGCGACCGCCAGCGGCCGGTTCAGCCGGGCGAGTATCACACCCACCACGGTGCCCGCGAATTTGCCCAGTACGGCCACCAGAACCACGGCAACTATGGACCAGGCTGGGAGCAGCCTGAAGGAGGAGTCGAGGTAGATGCCGGCTGAAGCGAAGAACAACGGGATGAACAGGCCGTGCGCCAATCCACGCACTCCGGGCAGTATCTCCGTGCGCAGGCGGTGGGGAAGCCCCGAGAGCGCCACGCCAAGCAGCAAGGCGCCGAGGGAGCCGTGCAGCCCGATCCTGTCGAGCAAGCCCACCGTGAGCAACAACCCGCCGGTAATCAAACCCATCGCCAATTGAGGGGCATCTATGACGCGTCGCAGTAGAGCCACCAGAGGTGGGAAGACCTTGGCGGCCAGCAACCAGGCGACGATAGCAAACCCGGCGACCTCGGCCAGTATGATGGGCACTGTCCAGGCCGTGAATGATCCATCGTCGGCAATCTGCCTCAGAGAGAAGGAGACAACCAACAGCCCTATGATCTCCAGGATCACCACGGTGGTGAATATCTCCAGGCCAAGCGGCTCTCTGAGACGTCCGAGGTCGCTCAGGACCTTGGCCACCACCCCCAGGCTGGAGAGGGACATTATTCCGGAAATGGCAATGGCGTTGGCCATGGGCTGTTCCAGCACGTAGTAGGTGACCGTCATCGCAAACCCGAACGACACCAGGAAGGCCAGCGTCCCTGCCAGGAAGAACCTGCCTCTGACGGTTGCCGCCAGACCGGAGACATCCATCTCTTCCACGCCGATCAGGAAGAAGAGAAAGACAACCCCGATGCCGAAGAAGAGCTTCAGCTCGTCGGTGGCTTCCACCACGCCAAGTGCTGGCCCCAGGATGATTCCTGCAGCGACATAGGCTATCAGGGCGCTCTGGTGCAGCCGGGTGGCAACACCCTCCAGGAGCTTGGCGATGATGAGAAGCAGACCAAGCGAGATCAGCAGTTCCATTGCAGATTACGATTCCTCCGGGAAGCACAGGCTAGAGGTATGTCCGGATTATATCAGACAGCCCCCATAGGCAATAACATGCGTTTCTGGGGAGACTGACCTGTCGCCAATAGCTGTACCGCTTCAGTTCGCAGTCTCAGAGCATGACCTGCACCGCCGAAAACTAGTCCAACTGAAATGTCAGTTCTGTGCAATGGTGGACTTGGCCCTCTTCCCTCTTCCTGACAAGGCTAGCCTACT
>DAIQQD010000166.1:0-4748 GCA_036787015.1 Chloroflexota bacterium | reverse complement strand
TGGTTCTCCAGGTGGAGACCATTGAGCCGGTGAAGTGGAAGATCCGGGTGGCCATAGCCAAGCCGGACATCTGGCAGGTGATCAAAGGCATCCTGAAGTGGAAGAACCTGAAGCTGCTGCTCTCCACTAAATGGAAGGCCGAGCCCAAGCACCCCGGCGAGTTCTGATCCTGGCCGCAGAACATGGAATCTCCGTAACCACAGTGATGTGAGTGAGTAGACAGAGTTACTGAGAGGAGGCACCATGGCTGATCTTACGTTCGATGCAGTGATAGTGGGTGGAGGCAACAAGGGCCTGCTCCTAGCCATGTACCTGATGAAGTACGGCGGCATGAGCGTGGGCATCTTTGAGAGAAGGCATGAGATCGGCGGGTGTCTGGCCACCGAGGAGACCTCGGCTCCCGGCTTCCGCGGCAACACCCATGCCAATATCATCCTGCCTATGTACTACCTGCCCGTCTGGCGCGACTTCCCGGATTTCTGGGAGTACGGTGGCCGGTGGGATCAGCATCTGTGCAGCGATGGGTTTGTTTTCCGAAACAACGAGACCGCCTTGGGCATCTACAGCCAGAAGTATGATCCGACGCAGGAACGCACTGCGCAGCAGATTGCCCGCTTCTCCAAGAAGGATGCGGAGAGGTGGGTGAAGCTGTCGGTAATGGAGCGCAGCCGCGAGTACTGGAGAGTCCAGGCAGACCTGATATTCAACCCAGCGGAGGACAGGGCGGACCCAGGGATCCTGACCAGACAGGTAGAATACTTCCCCAAGATGGTGGAGGCGGGGTTCACTCCGGATGGGCTGGTACTCACGTCCAGTAGCATTCGCCAGATAAGGGAGTGGTTCGAAAGCCCGGAACTGCAGTCCTGCATCCTCCGATTCGCCGTTTCCGGGGTGAACGACATCAATGAATCTGGATTCGGAGCCTTGTCCATGGGACTCGCTTCCTATCTTCCGCTGATAGGCTTCGCTCCAGGCGGTACGCACCAGATAGCCCACGCGGCGCACCAGATCTTGGTGCAACTGGGCTGCAAGTTCTATACGCATGCTGAGGTGGACAAGGTCATTATTGAGAACGGGGCTGCCACGGGCGTCAAGCTGATGAACGGCAGCCAGATCAAGGCCAACAAGATCGTGGTCAGCGCCGGCATGGCCCCGCACCAGCTCTGTTTCGACCTGATTGGCCGGGAGTACATCGACCCGCTCCTCGCCAAGAGGGTGGAGCTCATCGAGAAGAGCTTCGGATGCTTGATGTGGTACACCTTCGCCGTCCACCAGGCCCCCAACTACAAGGCAGAGGCCTTCTTCCCCGACATCCACGAATGCGAGTGGCTGGGCATGCAACCGGACTCGAACCCCGAGCACATCGCCAGAGAGTGCATGTACATGAAGATGGGGATGTGGCCGCCCTTTGAGGACTATGCTCCCACGGTGGGTTGCCACAGCCTGGCTGATCCGGCCTACGCTCCTCCGGGGAAGCATGTCCTTCAGAACGAGCAACTGGCGCCGCCGGCGGCCAAGCACACGGAGAAGGAGTGGCTGGAGATCAAGGAACGGTACGCTGACGAGTTGGTCCAGATCTGGCAGCAGTACGCCCCCAACATGACGTGGGACAACGTCATTGGTGTGGACACAAACAGTCCGTATGACAACCTGCGCATGAAGAATCTGGCGCCGAATGGCACCATGGCCGGCATCGACCGCAGCTACTCCCAGATCGAAGGTAACAGACCCACTCCGGAGCTGGCCAACCATCGCACGCCGATTAAGAACCTGTATGCCACGGGCGGGTGCTGGCACCTGGGGTCCAATGCCGGTGCGAGCGAGTCCTACAACTGCTACAAGATCATTGCCAAGGACCTGAACCTGCCCAAGCCATGGGAGGAGTCGGATAAGAAGGAGCCGGATTCGCTGGTAGACGAGGCTTTCAAGGTCAAGAAGAGACTTCAGGATTCGGCCAAGCCCAAGAAGTACGGATAGACTCTGAGTCCTGGCAGCGAGCACTGACCGTAACCGCAACAGAGCGATTTCTCTAGACAAGAGCGTCCTTGCCCGTCTTGGGCAAGGGAAGGGGGTACCTAATGGCTAACAGTTACGATGTGATCGTGGTGGGAGCAGGACCCGGAGGTGTCTCTTGCGGAGCCCTCCTCGCCAAGTGGGGGCTAAGGACCCTTGTGGTGGACAAGAACTCCCAGGTCGGCGGCAAGTCCATGACCGTCTCGAAAAGGGGATTCCGCTACGAGTACTGGCCCATCGCGGCCTGCCCGTCCACCGGCACGCGGTTCCATTCTCTGCTCAAGATGCTGGGGCTGGAGGAGGAGGTGGAGTTGATTGCCCCTGACCCTTTGGGGCTCATGCACTATGAAACGCCGTCCGGCGAGATAAGGACCATGGTCATCCCCGGAGCTGGAAGACCGGCGGACCCAATAACACTGTTCAAGATGCTTGGCGTCACGGATGCTGAGATGACCGAAGTGATGCGGCTCCTCACCGATATCTTCAGCATGTCCGCGCCAGCACTGGACCCGCTGGACGACGTCAACTTGCTGCAGTTCCTGGATGGGTATCAGATCCCAAGGTCTGTCTATTCCATGCTGGCCACTCTCCAATCGGAGGGCACCCTCGAACTCCCCGGAGATATCGCGTGCGCCTCCGAGTTCATTAGAGTCTTCATGCAGAACAACACTCAGGGCGGCGGTCTCTACCCGGAGGGTGGTTTTGGCCGAATGTACGAAGCCATGGCCGGAGTAGTCAGAGCCAATGGTGGCGAAATCCTGTTGCGGACGAAGGCCAAGCAGATCACGGTCAAGAACGGTCGGGTGAGCGGAGTGGTCACTGACAAAGGGGTTTTCCATGCCCCCATCGTGGTCAGCAATGCCGGCCTTCAGCCCACCGTGCTCAAGCTGGTGGGTGAGGAGCACTTCGACAAGAGCTACGTGAACTACGTGAGGGACCTTGTCCCCAGCCTGGGTTTCGCCGGTGCTCGATACTTCTTGAGTAAACCGGTGCTGAAGCATCCCCTTTACGTGTATTTCTCCAACGATTCCGTGTCTACTGTGGAGAAGCACATGAGAGCGGAGGCCGGACGGATGCCCGAGCAGATCTATGTCTTCATGTCCACTAACTCCTTCTATCCGGGCATGGCCCCTCCGGGCAAGCAGCTCGTCTACACCGGTATCTCATGCCCGGCCGATCCCAAAACCGACATCAAGCCCTGGATGGACAAGGTGGAGGCAGAAATCGCCAGGCTCTGGCCTGACGTCTTCAAGTTTATCGAAGATAGGGAGTACTACGGACCGGCTCAGATATCCCGATTGTCGAGGGACTCGACAGTCCCCGGCACAGGCGGGGAGTGCATCGGCCTGGGACAGATAGCGGGACAGTGCGGCAAACTGAAACCGACTCCCAGAGCCCCGATTGCCGGCCTATTCTACGTCGGCGCTGATGCCGGCAGCTCGGGTTTCGGCAATCACATGTGCGTGGAATCCGGATTCAACGTAGCCGGTATGGTGCGTCAGTACCGGGCCGCTCGGCCGGCGCTGCATCAAACGTGAATGGCTCAATGAGCAACTGAGATGAGGGGCTCGGTCTGCTGCTGGATTCGAGACGAAGTCCTGCACACAGGGAGAACCGCCCCTGCCTCAGCAGAGGCGGCCTCTGTCAGTAGAGTCTTCCCCAGAAAGCGATTAGTCTCCCGGCTTGCCTGTGGAAATGACGGCCTTGACGGCAACGATGATGGCAGCCGGAGCCATGAGCAGGGCAAAGCAACAGACCACGCCGACCATGTTTTCCCATAGGCATTGAGACACAGGGCGCAGCATCTCCTGGGTGATTGCTGATGTGCCCCAGATGCCTAGGATGATCAGGGCCACGGCGGCTGCCAGAACGGTAGGCCCCTCCTTGGCAGTGACGTTGAGTAAGCCAATGAGGATACCCGCGATCAGCAGAACTATGATCACCAACTCGTTGGTCGGATAGGATACGCCTCCCCAAATGCCACCGACAATGGCGAAGAGCACGCCCACCACGAAAGCGATTATGCCTACAAGTGCCAGACCTTTAGCCATTTCTTACCTCCTCTTTATCCACAAATAGTTGCCGGCCCGATTGTGAGCCTCAAAGCTTAGGCTTTGCCAATGCGGAATACCGTGGTTCGGCACTTCGGGCAAGTGCCTTTGGTCGCGGGGCGCTTGTTCTTCATGACTACCTGCCTCGGATTCTGAATCTCAACCTTCTTCTTGCACTTCACGCAGTATGCTTGTGCCATAGTCCAGACCCTCCTCTCAATCGATATTTGCGCTGAGGCTATCACATACGTGAGCGTGCGTCAATACCCCCTCCTACCCCATTGGCCAACGGCCTGGCCCAAGCCAATGCACCCGCCACCCTGCCCTTCGAGCACGCTGTCCCAGGTGAACTCGGACACCCCAGCCGGCCCCTCAATCTACTTGTACATGAGCGCATTCATCACGCCGTGATTCAGCCTATCCCTTGGAGCCAGCAGCTGTAGTCTTGGTTCCAACTCACAAGAGAACCCGTCCTTGTTGGCGAGAGTCACCGCTTTGCCGCCGATGTACCCGTTCTTCTCGATGAGAAGAGTCTTGAGGCCCCATTTCGCCAGCAGGCCACTGCATGTAGGTCCCCCCAGCCATCTACGTCTGAGTCAATTCGAAGCCACCGGTCGCGCGACGAATATGCCTGCGCTTGCCCCGAAGGAACGCGCTGTCTGAAGTGTCATCAGCCTGACATCT
>DAIQQD010000165.1:1422-4789 GCA_036787015.1 Chloroflexota bacterium | reverse complement strand
GGCTACTGTCAGGCAATTCCTGACAGACAGCGTCGACGAACCATCGCTATCCTTTGCTGTCGGAATCTGGGGGGATCCATCGCCAGTTCGCCGACTGCCATGACAGCATACCCTGCAGCTCTACACAAGTCCTTGTACTAGCTTTGACAGGAGGAGACCGTATGAGCACAAAGAGACGGGTGCAGATCATCGCCAGTGACGCCGGCGGCACCATGACCGACATGATGATAGTAGATACTGACGGCAACTTCACCATCGGCAAAGCCGCCACGACCCCGCAAGATCAGTCATTGGGTTTCTGGGAATCGATGGTCGACGGCCTGGAGTACTGGGGCATCGACTTCAACAAGGAAGCCAGGAATATGCTGCCGGATATCGAAGCCGCCGTGTACAGCGGCACTTCGATGATGAATGCCCTCATCACTGAGACCGGCCGCAAAGTGGGAGTCATCACCACGCGTGGCGACGAAGACATCTTCCTCCACGAGCGCAGTGCCCAGAAGTGGAAGGGCTACTCCTACCAAGACCTGCTCCATCACGTCACCCACCACGGCAACGTCCCTCTCGTACCTCGACGTCTGGTCAAGGGGGTAGAAGGCCGCCTGGACATGTTTACAATGGAAGTCATCCCGATTTACGAGGACATGGCAGTGAAAGCTGTCGAGGAGTTGCTTGATGAGGGGGTCGATGCCATCGTGGTCTGCTTCCTGCATTCCTTCGTGAACCCGGCCCACGAGTTGAAGATGGAGCAGATAGCCAACGAGGTCATGGACAAGCGGGGCAGGAAAGTCCCGGTCTACCTTTCCCACAGGCTATGCCCGATCATGCGGGAAATGGGCCGTCTCAACACGGTCGTGCTCCATGCCTACGTCGCCGAGCCGGGACGCGAGCAGCTCTTTAAGATCGAGAACCGGCTGAAGGCCTCCGGCTACAAACACCCTCTTCAGATCGTGCTGGCCCACGGCGGGCTCACCGACATCCGCTACCCCAGGCTCTATGAGGGCAGCTTCTCCGGGCCAATCGGCGGTCTGCTGGGTGCCGGCTATCTGTCCCAGCACATGGGCATAGATAACTGGGTGTGCTCCGACATGGGCGGCACCAGCTTCGATGTCGGCCTAATCAGGAGCGGGCAGCCTCTCATCGAACGTGAAGTCGTCATAAACCGCAGAATCTACAATATTCCGACCCTCCAGATGGACACCATAGGCGCCGGGACCGGCATGTATGTGACCATTGACCCGATCACCAAGCGGATAAACATAGGCCCGGAAAGCGCCGGTGCGGAACCAGGGCCAGTGTGTTACGAGATGGGCAATGAGATCCCGACCGTCATGGACTGCGTCCTGATAATGGGCATTCTGAACCCGGACAACTACCTTGGCGGGAAGAAGAAGCTCAACAAAGAGAAGGCCTTCAAAGCCATCAAGGAGAAGTGCGCCGATGTCCTGGGCGTCGATCCTCACTACCTGGCGGACGGTGTGTACAAGCTTATCAACAGCAGGATGAAAGAGCACATCAGGTCTGTGCTGTTCGCCCGCGGCTTCTCGCCGGCAGCCTATCACCTCCTGTGTTACGGCGGCGCCGGCCCCATGCATCTGGCCGGATACTGCGAAGGCCTGCCGTTCCGCGGCGTAGCCACCATGCCCTGGGCCGCCGGATTCTCGTCCTTCGGCTGTGCTGCCGTTGACATCACCCACCGCTACCAGAAGTCAGTCCCGGTAATGATTCCGGCCGGAGCCGATGCCTCCTACAAACTACTGATGGGGCAGTTGCTGATAAACGTAGGATGGGACGAACTGGAGAAGCAGGCAGCCGCAGACTTCGCCGCAGAGGGGCTCCCGTGGGAACAAGCCAAGATACAACAGATAGCCTATGTCCGCTATGGCGGGCAGATGGATGACCTCGAAGTGATATCACCGGTCACGCGTGTCAACAGCCCCGAGGACATGGACAAGCTCCTGGCCGCCTTCGAGAAGCTCTACGAGAAGGTCTACGCCGGCGTGGCCAAACATGAACGCGCCGGTTTCCAGATCATGGAGCTGGGCGTCACAGCCAGCATCCCAAAGGTCAAACCCAAGCTGGTGAAGCACCCGCTTGAGGCGAAGACCCCTCACAAGAATGCCCTCAAGGGCGAAAGGGAGGTCTACTACGATGGCAAGTGGGGCAAGGCCACGATATACGATATGGATCGCCTGAGGCCGGGGAATGAGGTGAGCGGCATGGCTGTGATCGAGGCTCCGGCTACGACTTTCTTCCTCCCCCCGGGAAGGCATGTCAGGATGGACGAATGGCTGCTGCTGTGGCTGACGTAGGACCGTCCAGGCTCGGAAAAGACACCAGTGGAGGTTGAGATGACTAAGCGAAAAGGAATCGGAGACGGCGGAAAGACCCTCAAGCAGATGCTTGAGGAAGACAGAAGGCTTCTGAAGGAGACCGGCTGCTACGACGGCATCACCAATCCGCAGATTCTGAAGGACGACCCCATCAAAGCCGAGCTCTTCCACTCCCGCATAATGTCCTCGCTGATTGCGGGGCGGGAGACCTGCAAACAGGTGTCCGGGTCACCGTACGTCCGCGAGGTGGCGGAGCTTTGCATGGGCCTCTACACTCCAGAGGGGGACAATGTCATTCAGTCCACCGGCATACAAGTCCACGTCAAACTCATGGGGGACAACATCACCTGGATGATCGAGAACAACTACGAAGAAGACGTGGGTATACACGATGGCGACCTCTTCCTGGCCAACGATCCGGTGATAGCCGGAGTACATGCGGCCGACAACTACGATATCCTGCCCATCTTCTGGGAGGGAGAGTTGGTGGCCTGGGTCTGCACCGTCATCATGGAGATGGACATCGGCGCGGTCAGCCCTGGCTGCATGCCCTGCACTGCCGTGGAGCGCGCCGGAGACGGCATGAAATTCGACTGTGAGAAGATCGGCACCAATGACAAGATAAGACGCGATTTCGAGATCAGAATCGAAATGGGGCTGGATATGCCGGACATGTTTCTCTTGGACAGGAAAGGCGCTGTGGCCGCCAACATCCGGGTCCGCGAGGATATAAAGGAGATGATCCGCGAGTTTGGCCTGGAATACTTCAAGAAGGCCACGAGGGAGCTTATCGAAGAGGAGCGGCGCAGCCAGATCGCCCGTATCAAGCAGCGCACCGTCCCCGGGCGCTACCGCGATATTGTGCCCTTCGAGATATACATGTCTGGCGCCGCCGCCTCCTGGCTGCCCGCCAAGAAGGACTGCATACGGCTGATTCCCATACAGATGGACATTCTACCTGAAGGGCGGTTGGTGCTCGACTTCGACGGCATTGGCGAGTGGGGCTGGCATGCCTACAATCCCACACCCAAAGC
>DAIQQD010000165.1:0-1322 GCA_036787015.1 Chloroflexota bacterium | reverse complement strand
CAACAAGCGCCCCATGCTCGCCGGCGGCCCGGGCACGTTCGGCGCCGGCGCCACCGGCGTATGCGACGGAGTGGACACCGGCGGATGGCTGCCGACCCCCGAGACCGATGTGGGCAACTGGGAAGTGTGGGAGCTCTTCATGCCGGAGATGTACATGTCCCGCATGCTTTCGCTCTACTCCGTGGGATATGGCAGGTACCGCTCCGGCGTCTCAATGGGAACCATGGACATGCTGCACCGGCTGACGGTCGGCATCGCCAGCGGAGCTCTGGGGGCAGCTCACGACCGGATAATACCCAACATCGGCCTGTTCGGCGGGTACCCCGGTGGCAAGCGCAACAGCTTCCTGGCACGTTACCACAACTTCCAGGACACCGTGAACAAGAGGCTGCCGTTGCTCCACGAAGTTGGACATCCCAAGGAGTTCCTGAAGTACCCCTACGCCGACATTACGTACTTCGACTACATGCCACCAGTCATGGAGGTCTTTGACAAAGACGTCTACATCGTTGACAACTCCTCAGCCGGCGGCTTGGGCGATCCAATAGAGAGAGATCTGGCACTCCAGAAAGCTGACCTGGACAACGGCCTTACCAACGAAGAGATAAGCCGCAACATGTACTGCATCGAGGCCCGCTATGATGAGCAAGCCAAGCAGTGGTGGATCGATGAGGAGGCCACCGAGAAGCTCCGCGCCGCCAAACGGAAGGAACGGCTGTCACGGGGGGTCCCGGTGGAGGAGTACTGGCAGAAGGCGCGCCAGCGGATCCTGGACAAGAAGCTGGACCCCATGATGCAGGAGGCCTACCGGAGCAGCATGAAACTCAGCGAAGGTTTCACGCGGGACTACAAGGATTTCTGGGCTCTGCCCAACGATTTCGCGTTTTGAGGTGATGAAGATGTCTTACAGCAAAGAAGACCTGAAGGACCTCTACGATGGCAAGCTGCCATGGCCCAAGATCAAGGAGATCATGAGCCGGCCCAAGGACGACGACCGGTTTGAGAAGTACGTGGAGATACTGCAGGAGCGCATGCCCTGGAAAGAAAGAATACTCCTGCCCATTGGGGAACACCTGTACATCGTCCAGAAGGGCGCCGAGCGCATCGTGAAGTGCGACTGCGGCCATGAGTTCGGCGACTACCGGCGCAACTGGAAGCTGAGCGCGCTCATCTTCTCCAGGGACACCAAGGAGAAGCTGGAGGAGATATACCCCGGCATCAAGTGCCCCTGGCCGGAGTTCTGCGAGGTGCGGGAGTTCTACTGCCCGGGCTGTGGCGCGCTGCTGAAGGTAGAGAGCGTGCCGGTGGGATATCCCATCATC
>DAIQQD010000021.1:5456-16537 GCA_036787015.1 Chloroflexota bacterium | reverse complement strand
CCATGGCCGTCAGCGATTGACCGTTGCTGACCACCTCGATCGTGACTCCCGATGGCTTCGAGCCGAGCTTGATGGCCTCGCGCATGCTACTAACCATGATCGCCCTCCTTTTCGTGTCTATGGTAACGAGGGTAGCACCTGAATGTTTCGAACAGATTTCGGGGAGGTTAATTCAGTGTTAACTGAGTGGCGCGTAGGGGAAACGTTGGGTGGGGGCAAGACTAAGAATCGTCTCTGAACCGGTAGCCGATGTTGCGCACTGTCTCGATGCAGTCGGAGTCGTCGAGCTTGCCTCTCAGCCTTCTGATGTGCACGTCGACCGTCCGGTCGCCGCCGTAGTAGTCATAGCCCCAAACACTGTTCAACAGGGACTCCCGGCTGAAGACCCTTCCCTTCTTGCTCACCAGGAACTTCAGCAGTTCGTACTCCTTGAACGTCAATTCGATCAACCTGCCTCTGAAAGCGACTTCGCACTTTGCCACGTCGATCGCCACTTCGCCGCAGCAGATCAGATCCTTGTTATCCTCAATGGGTTTCCGCTGCAGGATTCTTCTTACACGCGCTGCCACCTCGTTGGCTTTCCAGGGCTCCATGACGAAGTCGTCCACGTCAACGGTCGAATCGAGGACATCGAGGCTTTCGTTGGACAGCAGAGTGACCACAGGCAGGCGCGTCTTCTCCTTGAGCCTCTGCGGCAGATTCCTCAATTCCGAACCGGGAGCGGCGCCGTCCACGGCAATCACCACAAGGTCCGCGGGCAGGCTGCTGACATTCTTCAATCCGGCATCCTCAGGGGAGGAAATCGAGCACAAGAAGCCCTTCTCGGCCAATCCGAGACCGAGCGCTCTAACCCGCTCACTGCCGTCAGCCACTATGAGCACCCTGAACATCGCTGGTTCTCTCACTCTAGCGCATCAGTCAATAGGCGTATAGCCTGCCGTGGGGTCTGAGGTGAATAGGGAATAGCTTGGTGAACTGCTCACTCAGAATCTCATCGGCTTCATGGCCGAAATGAGTGGCGAACTCGGTCACGTATCCCCGGAGCTCCAGCAAGTCCTTCTCATCGAGGTCTGCTCTGCCGACTTCTTTGCCCAGTTGATGGTCTTCAATTGTCCCCCTCAGATAGATAACACCGCCGTGCATACCAGTTCCGACGAATCCGGCCGCATGCGGCCGGTCTTTCTTCAGCGTCAAGCCAAGAAGGATCAGGGTCCCGCCGGCCATGTATTCGGCCAAGAAGTCCTGAGCCGTCCCGCCAATGACCACCACCGGCTTTTTGCCCTTGCATTCCTTCATGTGGATTCCGGCCCGGCAGCCCACGTCATCCCGCACGAAGATTTTACCTCCCCGCGCTGACATGCCCAGAATGTCCCCGGCGCTGCCGTGGACGATGATCTCCCCGCTGTTCATGGTGTTCCCGCAACCATCCTCGGCATTGCCGTGAACGGTTATCCGGGGACCATCCATGAATGCCCCAAGGTCGTTTCCCGGCGTGCCGTATACCTCAACATCGACCGGCTTTCCCAGGTTGGTGCCGATGTACCTCTGGCCGTGAACGTTCCGAATGACGATCTTCTGCGTGCCACTCACGACCGCGTTTCTCAGCCTGGTGTTGAGTTCACGATACTGGACGTTGCCGGCGTCGATCTCCAAGATTGGCTGAACTCCCATCTGCTCAGTATCAGTTCTCATAATTCAGTCTCCTGACATGCCTATTCCGAACTCGGTATCGGTTGGCCAGACTCCACTTAGACTCAAGCGATTTCCAGGCGGACTCTTCATATTGCTACCTCCTGACCGGGATCCCCTTGCCGGCCAGGTACTCCTTCGCTTCGCGGATCGAGTGCGTCCGGTAGTGAAAGATGCTGGCGGCGAGTACTGCGTCTGCCTTGCCTGCAACCAGGGCCTCATGGAGATGCTCGAGGGTACCCGCCCCTCCGCTGGCAATCACGGGCACCGGCACCTGTTCGCTGATGGCACTAGTCAATTTCAAGTCATACCCGCTGCGGTGCCCATCCTGGTCCCAACTGGTGACCAGCAGTTCTCCGGCACCGAGTTCGGTTGCCTGCCTGGCCCAGGCAACCGCATCTGTCGCCGTTCCCTTTCGGCCTCCATGCGTCAGTACCTCCCACTTTGGGGATTCGCCGCCTGACACTTGCCTGGCATCAATCGCCACCACGATGCACTGTGAGCCGAACTTCTCCGCGCCCTTGGCTATCAGGTCGGGATCGAACACCGCTGCCGTGTTGATGGCCGTCTTATCCGCCCCGGCTTCGAGCATTCGCCGCATGTCGGTGATGCTGCGCAAGCCTCCACCAACGGTGAGCGGGATGAAGACCCTCTCAGATACGCGTTCCACGATCTCCACCATGGTCTCGCGTCCTTCCGGAGTAGCGCCAATGTCCAGGAAGACGAGCTCGTCGGCGCCTTCGCTGTAGTAAAAGGCCGCCATCTCCACGGGGTCGCCGGCATCACGGAGGTCCATGAAACTGGTCCCCTTGACCACTCTTCCTCCTGTCATGTCCAGGCAGGGTATGATCCTCTTAGTCAACATCGAACTTCCTCTGCCGACGGTAAAAATTCGGGCAGACCAGACGTGTGGCTACACTCTCCAGATGGCAGGAACATAATCGTCCTCTTCCCCACCGGGCTCAGAGGGCGCAACTCCGTCCTGTCCCCCAACCCGAGCCTTTCGCCGTCTCCGTGCCGCCAGCAGGTCCCGGTCTCTGCCGGTACGGTCACCTGAGCCCTCCCACTCGCTCAACCCGTCGTCGTCCCCTATGGAGCCCGCTGTCTTCTTCGGCCCGATCTTTCTGTAGACGTCTTTCGGGGCCGTTTTCTTGCCGCCAACCGTCAGAAGCCGGTCGATGGTGACATCAAACAGCCTCTCGTTCTCCTCAAGATAGGGCTGTATCAGCTTCCAGTCGGCATCCGTCATGTTGGCGAACTCGCCGCCGTTGAGCTGCTCGTCAACCAGTTTCCCATGCGGGTCGCGCACATAGATCGCTCCGCCGGAGGCCAGGGAGAAGATGTTGGACCCCGGATAAGGCGATTCATACTCTTGGACCGACCCATCATGGTCATCGAAGCCGATACCGTTCAGGATGACGAACCCGCCGCCGTTCAGTGGATCGCCGGCCATGAAGGATTCCGCCAGATAGTCAAGGGCGGTCCCGTTGATGACCACACGCGGCTTGCCCACGGCATTGATCAGGGGGCGTCCGGCGGCATTGCCCATGATATAGGCCTCGCCTCCTTTGGCTCCGTACATGAATGTCTGCCCGACATCGCCGAAGACTACCAGCTTGCCATCCTTCATGATCTGGCCGAGCTGATCCTGGGCGTTGCCGTGTACGTGAATCTCCATGCCATCGATACCCGACGCCAGATAGTCGCCGGATGAGCCGTAGACATCGATCCGCACGCCCTTGGTCGCCGGACCAAAGCCGCATCCTGTGAACCGCTGGCCGCGGTACTTGTAGACGATGAAGCGTCGCCAGCCGAGCTTGCAGGCCTTGACCATCAGCACCGCATCGCAGTTGTCGCCTTCCGGCTCGAAATGCTCGGCATCGATGACCAGGATCTGATTGTCGTGCTGCGGCGCCCGCAAAGCATCACGGGTGGCAAAATCGATTCGACTGAAATGCGACACCGCATTTTCCGTAATCATGGGCGTGGCCGCCAGAATCTCCTCGATGTTGTCTTGCAGCACGTGCTGCATGGAGCTGCGCTTGATCCTGCCGGTATCGTAGCGCCGGTCGTTCAACAGGGTCAGAGCCGTGACAGCTGTCTGCCTGAAGCTGTCATTCCTCACTGCCTGAACTTTGATGGTTTCAATCGCTGACATGAATCCCTCGGCATCAAGCCCGCCCATGGCGTCCCGGACGAAGGCAAAGATCCTGTCTGACGCAAAGGACTCGTCCGTTTCCTCGAACAGGTTGCGGAGACTGCCTTCCACGGCTTTGCCTTCGGGCGTTCTTTCTTTCAGCTTCTGCGAGACATTGCAGATAACCTTATCCCTGGCGGTTTCGATCACCTTTCCGAACTTATCCGTGCATATGAGCTGCTTCTTGCCCGGGCCGTCGCCATTGTTCTTCAGGCTGAAGATGAACGCGCCGCCGTCGGTATAGCTGCCGCCGCGGGCATTCCAGTATTTGTCGGCAATAGGCCGGAAACGAGAATCTTCCCGCTGCAGCGACATGAGCGTCGCGTCAATGGCCTGCTTCTCCGAACAGATCAGGCCCACCTGCACCTCGCCCTCCTGCAGAGCGAAGACCTGCGGCCTGAGCATGGCCGTATCCGTGATGCCAATTAACTGGAACTGGTCATTCCGCACGTCGTTGCGGGCGATGATGAAGAACCACGGCCCGTCGGGCGATGAGAAGACGTGATGACTCTGGATGGCCTTGTACAGCACCTGCTTCTCTGTTGGGAGCATATCGAAGTCCATCTCCGAGGTCGGCGCCATGGCCTCGATCAGGTGTTCCAGGGGATATTTGTAGACCCGGCTCCACAGGTCGAGCAGGAGCGCTGCCTCCTCCGTATCGGTCAGAAACAGGGGATGGTAGTTCCGCTGTTTGAGGTACTCGAGAACGGACTGGTAGTTGGCGAAGTCGCCGTTGTGCACCAGCGCCTCATTGAGCGCACTGAAGGGGTGGCAGCCGCCGGGATGCCACACCCGGCCTCGGGTCGGATAGCGCTGGTGGGCCAGCCAGGCGTAGGCCTTGAAATCGTCCAGCTTGTAGTAGCGGACGACGTTCTCTGCATAGCCGACGATCTTCAGGATCATCATATTCCGGCCGTGGGACATGACGAAGGCCCTCTTGTCACCGAGGGAGGCATAATACTGCCTGTTGATCTTGAAGCTGTTCTGATAGACAAACTCGTCCTCGGCGTCGCGCCGGTCCAGGTCGGCAAAATGGTTGTACGCGATGAACTTGTCCAGGGCCTCGTCTTTCACGCGCACGAAGTAGCGCACGACATCCGGGGGTCTGATATCCAGACCGATGCTGCGATGGTCATCGAGCGTAGCCAGCTTCTCCGACTTGTCGATCTTGAAATACGGCTTGATGAAGGTGTTCTCCAGTTCACCCGCCACGCTGGAATCCAGGAGCGCGACGTGCAGCATATAGTCCTCGTCCAGGACCTGTCTGGAAACGCCGAGGGCCTCGGGGATGAATCCAACGGCACCGATGCCACCACCCTTCCCATTGCCCCGGTTATGCATCTGCAGAGAAGGCGCAAAGATGTTCTTACCGGTCACGGGGATGGAACAGATGAATCCGGTGACGCCGCAGCCACCCTCCTCCTCGTTGTTGGCGTTGGGAACCGGCATCTGCCGGCATAGCTCCGTGCGTGAAGATAGTATTCTCTCGGCGTTATCCATGATAGGCAGGCTCCGTTTCATGACTGTAGTCGATGTGCTCCAGCAAGTCCGTCCGTCCCACTAGTTCCCTGACGCTGCGCATGCCGAACCTCTGCAGGATCTCAACCAGTTGGACATTCCAGGCATGGTACATGTTGACCAGGCGCTGTGTGGCCCAGTCCTCCCCAAACAGGTCAGCCAGCTCGGAGTCTGTCGAGGCGATGCCCCGGGCGCAGCCGCGTCCCGATTCACAGTTGCCGCAGCGGACACACTCCAGCGAGACCAACTCCGCCGTCCCGATGACCGCCCCGTCGGCGCCCAGGCAGATAGCCTTGGCCAGGTCATGGGCGGTCCGAATGCCGCCGGAGGCGATGAGCGTCACGGCATCGCGGATGCCCTCTTCTCTGAGGAAGTCATGAACCTTAGTGATGGCGTACTCGATCGGCATAGCGATGTTCTTCTTGGCGATGTCGGGCGCTGCTCCGGTGCCGCCGTAGCCGCCGTCGATGTGAATGATATGCGCGCCGGCGTAGTACGAGCCCACAGCCACCATGTCCACGTCGCTGGGAGTGGAAACCTTAACGGATACCAGGGCGTTGGGGTTTATCTCCTTGATCCAGTCGATGTGTTTCTTGTGGTCCTCAATGGAATACACCGAATGGAAGGGGAAGGGGGAAAAGAGCGGAAATCCCTTCACGGCTTCGCGCATTCTGGCCACACTCGCCGTGTTCTTCTCGCCGAGGAGATGCCCGCCGAGGCCAGGCTTGGCGCCCTGGGCATACTTGAACTCGATGATCTTGACGCGCTGGATGGTCTCTTCGCGCACCCCGAACAGACCGGTGGCCACCTGAGTGATCACGTGGTCGTCATATGGCTGGAGCATTTCAGGGTAACCACCTTCGCCGGTGCAGGTAAAGGTATTCCATATGGTCGCCATGCGCGCCTTGGAAACCATGGTGGGAAGGCTCACCGACCCGAAAGACATACCAGCGCCGTAAACGGGGGTGGAAATGACGACGTTCGCCCGCCCGTCGTTCCTGCGGTTCAGTGGGATGGCGGTGGAAATCTCGGATTTGTCCACCTCGGGCGGACGGACGGGGAACTTGAACCGCAACTTGTCGAAGCCGCCTCCGGAATTGCCCACGTTGTATTCGAGGTCGGTACGCTGCGGCGGATAGCCGGTCTCCGCCATGATCCAGGTTCCCGTGATCATGTCCGCGGTCCAGCGGTAATCGCCGAGCGTCGCATACATTGGGTTAAGCGACAGGCTCAAGGCCTGACGGGGGCATTTGGCCACGCAGTAGAAATCATGGCCCTGGCAGGCGAAGCCGATGCACTTGTAGTCGATCGGCGGCTTCGCCTTGTTGTGCCCCTCCATCCTTTCATGCACACCGTAAGGGCATGCCTTGGCGCACGTGCCGCAGTTGATGCAGGCATCGGACCGGGTGACCTTGTACTTCGGCACCTGGTGCTTGAACCGGGAAGGCATTCGTTTGACTTCAACGGTCGGGGGTTTCATTTGCCCACCGCCTCTCTGTTCTTCTTGAACAACCTCCCGAAGGTATCTCTATCTACCTCTTCGAAGAATATGGCCCGGCCGCTTTCTCCCCGCAGACGACGGGCCTCGCGGATACCCATGGCACCCATTACTTCCAGTATCTGCGAATGCCAGGCCCCCATTAGATTGACCATCCGCTGGGTCATGATCGGCACCGGAATGCGGCCGAGCTCTTCTGGGAAGATCAACTGCTTCTCTGTCTTCTCATTCAGCCTGGCGCCCAGGGCGATCATGAGCGGTATGTCGATGGCCGTCAGGTCAGCGCCGCAGAGCATGGCCTTGGGCACATGCTCCGCCATGGCGATGCCACCCGAGGCGATAAGGGTAACCTCATCGCGTATCTTGTGTTCCACCAGCCTCAGATGGACCGCCCGGATGATGTCCTTGAGAAGACGCCGGTCTGGTTCCGCCGCTCCGTTGAGCTCCCGGCCGCAGTAGTCGGCCACGATGTGGATAATCCCTGCACCGCTGTGCGCCAGCCTGGTCACGATCTCTTCCACATCCTTCTCAGCTGGCACGCGTATGATAGTGAGAGCATGGCTGATTCTCCTGATCTCCTCTTCTACTTGCGACAGATTGCTCATCAACGAATCGCTGTGTTCGATAGCCACGAGGCGCGCCTTTCCGATTGCTGTCCTGTACTTGTTGACCTCCGCAGGCGCAACGCAGGGGATTATGCTGTCGCTGTATTCGGCGAATTCGGGAGTGATGTCGGCTGCCGGCATGATGACGCAGGTGCCGATCTCGGCGGCCGCTTTTAGCAGGGCCACCCTGACGTTCGGGCTCATATCATCCGCCAAGGACTCGAAGAGGATGGGTATGGGAAGGTCCACTGTATCCGGGACCTTCGACACCAGGGTTCCGTCAGCATCGAAGACCAGATGATTGAGTCTGCGCCCGAGATCGACGGAGGTGTTGATGTATTCCCGTCCGTGGATCCCGTCGCGGGTCGGGCGCACGATCTCGGACATGTCAGTCCACATGCTGTCGAAGCCCGTTCCGGTGAAGGGCCCGCGGTAACCAGCGCCGGAAACGGGGACCTTCCCGTCCTCGGCCTGCTTCCAGAGGCTGAGCAACATATCGGGTTTCCAGAACGCGCCACCTGCATCGGAGAAATCCTTGCCGATGGACTTCTCCAGTGCTCCCCGCGGGCACTCCTGGATGCAGCGGAAGCAGTTCCGGCAGACCACGGTATTCGGGTCTGCCATCCGGCGCGGATCATCTTTTCGGCGCTTGTGCGCTTCATAGATGCAGACCTTGGTGCATTTGCCGCAGTTAATACAGTTCTCCCCCCGCACGATCCTGAATTTGAACAGATACTCCAGATCGAGTGGGGCAGCCTTGGGGTGGATGTGGTATTTCTTCGGCATCGTCTCTATCCGTCTCCCGGTATTCTCCTCATCTACGCGGGTTCAACTGTTCTGCTCCACCATCTCCCAGTATTGATCGCTGGAATCGACCTTCTTCAAGTACTCCGCGATCTCAGTCTCCGGCCAGCCGAACTGGCCCTCCAGCCTCTTCTCCAGAGCGTCCCAGAGCATCATCAGTTCGAGGTTGGTCTGGCATATCCTCTCACAGGCCCGGCAGTGCATGCACATGAAGGCATTGACCGCCTCGTCCCGCGTCACCGCCTGACCAGCAAGGAGCTTCTTGGCCAGTGCGATCTTCCCCTTGGCGGTGACAGCTTCATTCTGGGTCACCAGATATGCCGGACAAACCGCTACGCAGTTGCCGCATTTGGCACACGCATGCATGCTGAGCTCGTAATCCAGGCAGTCAACCTTCTTCTCCTTCCCCAGGAAGGTCGTAGACATTCTCCCGATCACAGGCGCCATCAGCAGCATGAGTCGCATGGAAGGACCGAAGACGGCCGGACGGAAGACGAGGCCAGGAACTCCCTTGGCTGCGACGCTGAAGAACTTGCCCGGGTTCAGGATATGGTTGGGGTCCGCCTGAGCCTTGTATGCCTTCAGGTCGCGCAGCTTGGCGTCGCCGTACAGATTGTGGATGAAGGCGGCATTCCAGAGGCCAAGCCCGTACGGTTCCGCACCCAGTACAATGGCGGCCTTGGTGAGCATGGCCACCAGGGGTATCTTGATGTAGTACTTCTTGGTCCGGGAATCGCACAGGAACGTGGACATGATGAGCGCCCTGTGCTCATCGATGATGTAGGAGTCGATGCAGATCTCCACCCCGAAGTGACTGCCGATCTTCTTGGCTTTCTTGACGAACGCCGCAGCAGACGTGATCGGAATGATGACCTCGCTGGCCAGGATGCTCGGCCCGAGGCGCTTGGTCTTCATGCCAAACAGGCGCTCGTTCCAGAGGTAGCTTGCCACGTGACCGGGCGCTTCTTCAACGCTGGAATCGCGCGACAGATACTCGCCGAAATGATGTTCGTCTTGGGCGCTGCCGAACTCCACCAGGACGGCAACGCTCTTCTTGAATACTTCGGCCCGCGCAATCCTGTTGACATCGGCCAAGTGGTTTTCGTCCAGGAACCGGATGACATTGGGATTGAATTGCGCGCCGGCCATGTCCCTCACCAGCCGGCCGATGAAGGCGAAGGCCTCCTTTTCGCCCAGGAAGTACAGGAGACGGGGGTACGAACCCTGTGGGACGTCGCGCAGCCTAAGGGTCACCTCAGCCACGATGGCGAACTCGCCTTCGGTGGAAATGAAGTAGGCGAAGTCGTGGTCAGAAGGGGTCAGATGCTTGACCTCGCCGGCTCCAGTGACCACCTTCATGGACACGATCTGTTTGGACAAGTGGCCGTACCGGAAGCTGTTGATGCCGTATCCGCCGGTCGAGATCCATCCGCCCACCGTGGAGAACTTGCTTGAGGGGTACGTCATCAGACACAGCCCGTCTTTCTTGGCCATGATGTCAATGTCGCTCCAGCGGGCCCCCGCTTCCACGGTGACGGTCTTCGCGGTCGTGTCGATCGCCAGTATCCTCCGGAATGGGGACAGGTCGATGACGATTCCGCCCCTGGTCGGGACGACGCCTCCGAAGCCCCATGAAGCAGCCCCCCGCGGTATCACCGGGATCTTCCGATCGTTGGCAAACGCCAGGACCTTCCTTATCTCATCTATGCTCTTGGGCTGGACCACGAAATCGGGCAGCGTCTCAAACAGCGTCTTGGTCATGACCGGCGGCAAGTCACCGATGTCGTGACTGTACATCTCTCTTTCAGCCGCCTTGTCAATGATTCTCAGATCGCCCGCTGTCTTCCTCAACTCATCCAACGTGTTCATGATCTTGTCCTCCCGCCCGGTCGGTTTCTCCCGCCGACTGATGCCAGCCGCAAGAAGTTGTCGTACATCCTCAGGCCATTCTCACCGCTCTTCTCTGGGTGGAATTGCGTGGCCATCAGATTCCCCCTAACCAGGGCGCTGCAAAACGGGGTTCCGTAATCAGTCGTTCCTGCCACTATCGCGGGGTCCTTCGGTTCGGCACAGTAGCTGTGCACAAAGTAGAAGTTGGCTCCGTCCGGAATCGAGTCGAAGAGCAGGTGATGGATCTTCTGGTCGACCTGGTTCCAGCCCATGTGGGGGATCTTGAGCCCGGGCGGCAACCTCCTCACCACCCCGGGGATGATTCCCAGGCACCGGTGCCGGCCACCTTCTTCGGTCTCGTCGAAAAGAACCTGCATACCCACGCAAATGGCCAGCATCGGCAGACCATCGGCAACTACCCGGCGGATCGCCCCGGACAGCCCCAGCCTTTCGAGGTTGCGCATGGTGTCGGCGGCCGCGCCGACACCCGGCAGGATGACTGCCGCCGCATCCGGCAGATCGCCTGGGTTGCTGGTTACCGTTGGCTGGTAGCCCAGCTTGGCGATGGCATTGGCCACGCTTCGCAGGTTTCCTGCCCCGTAGTCCACTATGGCAATCATTTCTCCCTGCCTCCAAGATCGCCGTTTGAACTCAGCGGAAGAGGTAGAGGGCTTTGTCTCTCAGACTGCCTGACGAATTCGTTGGACCGGCAATCGGCCACACGGCAGTGGAACCGGCAAAGCCCGTAGCTCATGCGGCCCTCTTCTCTCACGTACACGCGCCTCACTTCGCTTCTCCTATGCGGCAGTCGGTATACGGCAACCGCTTGCCGCATATTGTACCACGCGCTGTGCTTTGCTGTCAATACCTGGGAACCAGA
>DAIQQD010000021.1:0-5356 GCA_036787015.1 Chloroflexota bacterium | reverse complement strand
ACCTGGGAACCAGATACAGACTCTCAACCGACATGGTTCGGTCTATCAAAGAGTTCTCATTCCAGCGGAACCGGGGATAAGAACATCCCGATGGAGCACTTGAGAGGTCGGCGAGCTGCGACGGACGGTCTACTGGAGATAACAGATTGCCTTACGGGAGTGCGGATCGGCAACCACTTGCGCATGCAATCCCCCTGTCGATGCTGGCACGTCAATCAGCCGTATGACGTCGGCATACTCCCCCGTGTCAGGCAATAGGGTGGTGAGCACATTGGGCGCGTTGGAGAAGAACTCGCTGTTGAACTGCGTTTGCGGGTCACTTGGATACACTGACAGGTAGACAATCTGGGCCTCAACCAGGTCCAGGAAGAAATGGGTTCCGTAGGACACTTCGGGAACGTGGCCCCGGTCTTCCCGGGCCACTTCGACCAGCACGGCGGCATTGGAGATATCTGAGAAACCGACGTTGACCCCGAGTTCCAGGTTGGCGCTGCCCCACCTTGCCGGTCCCATCATGACAATCTTGCCTTCAGCAACCGACGGGTGATTGTTTATCAAGCCCACTACCCTCCCGAGCGTCTTCTTCCGGTCCGCCGATGCCATCCTGGAGTATGCCAGGGGGTCCATGTACAGGATGTAGTGGACGTCCTTCACAATGCCGCCGCTGGTGAAGTTGGCGGACCGGAAGAGAACCATCTCACTCTTGATGTCATCGGGCAGTGTCACCGGGCCACCCGCTCCCGGCACCGCCAGCGATCGGCACTGCAGCAGGCATATCCGGACTTCTCCCTTGTCGTTGATGTGACCGGTGAACTCGGTATCTATGGGGTAGCCAAAACCCTTCTCCAGTTTCGTCAGCATCTCATCCATGATCTTGACGAAAGGAGTCCTGCGAATCAGGTTGTCGAAGGTGGCCACGAGTTTGTTTGCCGATTGCGGCGGGCATGAACCGATGATCTCCGTCAGATACCCATCCGACATCAGAGAGGCGATCAGATCCAGGTTGGGATAGTCGCAGTCAGTCAGCAGCCCGCTCATCGGCATGGTGGCGAACTCGTTCCGGCCTAGGTCGATCAGGTCAGCATTGCGCTGAGAGTACTTGGCTATACTGGCGCCTGTTTCCGGCCTCAGTTGCGGATGGCTGACCGAGATCATCCGGCAATAGTCTCCGGCAAGCCGATTGACGGCCCTGGTTCCCAGGCCGAATACCAGGCGGATCATTCCCTTCTGTGGGTCGATGCGACTTGTCCAGGCAAACAGGTTCTTCGAGAACGCGACGCCAGCGAAGCTGGGGAAGAAGCGGTTCTTATAGGGCATCCCTGAAACCCGTTGCACCAGTATGGCCATCTGTTCGTCGCTATTCATTAGCCCCTGTCGGCAACGGTAGGCGATGGCATCCGGGTTCAAAGCACTGGCGTAGACCAGCTTCAGGACCCTCAAGAAGGCCTGCATTCTGTCTTCCGGGCTTCCCTGGTTGCCGCAGAACTCACTGCGGTACTTGCCAGCAAATGCAGTCATGTGGCTGTCCTCGAGCAGGCTGCTGGACCTGACTATGATCGGGGCCTGGCCGAAATAGCTCAGCATATCCTCGAACTGCTCCATTATCTCCGGAGGCAAGGTCCCATTCAGGAATCTCTGCTCTACGTACTCAAAGGCCTCGCGCGAGATCTGGCGGTCTCGCGTAACACGCAACCGCTCCTGGAACAGGTCGTTGTCCACCAGGAACGTAAAGAATACATCTGATCCGATGTAGAACGAATCATGCGCCTCGAGAACTTGCGAGAAATCCACCTTCCCCTTTTCATCTAGCAGTACTCGCCGCGCCAGCAGCATCCCGGCAGCCTTTCCCCCGACGCGCCCCGAACCTATGATCCGGTCTCTCACTTCGATCAGGTCATCCACCGTCAAGAAGCGATCCGCCAAGTCCACAAAAGACCGGATGTCTCCGACCAGCATGCGTGACAGTTCGCGCTTAAGGGAGACGATCTCAGGCACATGCTGTTCATCCTCACCGGCCCTGCGGTGCTCAACAAGTCTGGAATAGACACTCTGCCATGGGGCAACCGAGTCGGCAGTGGCGCCACCCGACCTCTTCCAGGCTTCGGAAGACACTGCGGCAGCCTCTCCACTCTGAAACAGCGGAGTCCAGCCCGTGCTTGAGACGCGATGTGGCAGGAACATCTGCGGAGAGTACCGGCCGAGCACCTTCAGCGGGTGTACGTATGTCTCTCCACCAAGGTGATATACGTCGATCAGCAACTGGGTCGTATCTCTGATCCTCGCTATCGTCGAATGGTCATGCCGACCGCGAGTCAATCCAAAATACGAAATCGAGCCCAGCTGCAGGACATAGGGGCAGATGACCTGGTAGAAATTGGCCAGCAGTTCGTCTGTCGCCCATTCAGTCACCAGGGCCGACAGGTTGTCGAAGACGTAGTACGAATTGGCTCCCCTCTCTTCGATGATGCCATGAACCCTGTTGGTGAAGACATCGAATCCCGGGCCTGGCTCAACCTCAACGACGCTCAGGCCTTTTCGTGCCTCCAGTATCTTCGGATGTGGGGCAAACCTGAGATACGTGCATTCTCGACCGTCAGCGATTGTTCGCTTCGCGAATCCTTTCGCGAAACGCGAGTATTCCTTCAGATTGTCGGTCTGCCAGACTACGTTGTCGCCGGGGAAGAATCCTCCGATCAACTGGTCTAATTCGTCGATACCGCTACTGATTATCGTCTTCACGCTATGGCCTCCACGAGCTGACTGGCTTCGTGCCTATTATGACAAGGGTAGCGGCTGAATGTTTCGGGCGTGTTTCGGGGGGTCAAATCTGGGTTAACAGATTTGGGGGCCCAGTCCTGCCTACAGCAACCTTTGGCAGAGCTGAGAGGGTTCGAACCCCTGACCTCCTCACCGTGCAAGGGAAATCCTATATCTACAAGTCCCAGAAATTCTTCAGTCGGCTGTACTCCACCACGGAGCTGATAGCGGCGTTCTCAGCCTGGATTCCGGCCTCTTCAGCGGCGGCGACCGGATTCAACCCGCCGAGCAATAGCACCCCCACCCTGTTCGGATCCACTGGCGCCTCGCAGACAGGCTCACCCGGCCTGCCCATCAACACCAGGCTGCCCAAGCAAGCTTCCTTGAGTTTGGCCATCATGTCCTCCGTCAGAGGTCTGCATTGGCCAGGAACCTCAGCGAAGTTGGCCAGCACTTTGCCATCACCGTTCTTGGCCGCCCCGGTCACGTCAGTCATCTTGCCTCTTATGAAGATCTCCGAGGGATCCAGGGACGTGCCGCTGTAGTAGATCAGCTCTGCAAAACGCAGGGGCTTGCCGTGTCTGATCTGCAGTATCCCTCCGAACTTGGAGTCCATGGGAACACCAGCCTTCAGCAAAGCCCCGGCGACAACGGCACTGCACACAGTCGCGAAGCCAACCTTGCCTTTGGGTATGATCTGCTCTCCCAGGCTCTCCCCCTCCCCAGCCACCCCCACCAGATCCCCCACCGACATCCCTGCCTTGAACGCCCCTGCCATCGCTCTGAGCGCCCTTGGGAACTCCTTCTTGTCAAAGAACGAGAGGTTGGTCGGAACACAGCCTTTCTTGGTCCGCCAGTCGAAAGTGGTGCGAAAGGAGACTGTTTCTATCCGATTCATGAAGAGACCCACTTTGTCGCCAACCAGAGCGTTCCGTAGTTCCTCGATACCGGCCGGCGTGATCTGCCTCCCGTCTCTTCCCACCAGCTGCGTCAGCCCCCGCTCATCCATTAGCTTCAGGTGATAACGCACCGCCCTCTCACTGAGGTCAATGCCCTGCTCCTTCAACTGTCGACCGATAATCCTGGCGCCGACAGCATCAGGCGACTCTTTCAACACTCTGAGGATGGCGTTGACTTTTCTCTCCACCTCAATGTTGCTGGTGCCTATCATCTGCCTCTCCCTACATGTTCGTGGCTGGATAACATCACGTTCCTGCAACGCTCCAAGTCAGCTTCCAACTGGTCTCGCTATGGTAGCACACTACGCTAGACCCAGCCACGCAGTTTCATGGCCTCAACCACGCGCTCCACCGCCCTGACATACGCTGCTTGCCGCATGTTTATCTTGTATTTCTTGCTGGTATTCAGGACGGAATGATAGGCGGCGACCATTCTCGCCTCAAGACGCTCGTAGACTTCTTTCTCGTCCCAGCAGTACATCTGGGAGTTCTGGACCATCTCAAAATAGGAGACGGTAACGCCACCAGCATTGCACAGGAAGTCCGGGATCACATGAACTCCATTCTTGTAGAGTATTTCATCTGCCTCCGGGGTGGTGGGACCATTGGCCAGTTCCGCCAGTATCTTCGCCTTCACCTTCGCCGCGTTCTTCTCAGTGATCATGTTCTCCATGGCCGCGGGGATCAAAACGTCAACATTCAGAGCAAGCAGTTCTTCGTTCGTTATCTGCTTGGCGCCGGGCAGGTTCACCACCGAGCCCGTCTCTTCCTTGCATTTGGCGACAGCCGCCGGATCGAGGCCTGCTTTGTTGTACACGCCCCCCTTGCTGTCGCTGACGGCCACAACCTTGCACCCGAAGAGTTCCTTGCTCAACCGGGCCGCAAAATTCCCGGCATTACCATAGCCCTGTATGGCCACTGTAGCCCTAGACAGATCGATACCGAGGGCTTGGGCAGCTTCCCTGATGGTATACATCCCACCACGGGCTGTGGCATCACCACGACCCCGCGAGCCACCAACACACAGCGGTTTGCCCGTGATCACGCCAAACTGGCACTTGCCTACGATCTTGGAATACTCATCCATCATCCAGGCCATTATCTGCGGAGTGGTGTAGACATCGGGGGCAGGAACATCAATCTCAGGACCGATAAGCTGATAGGTACTCTGAATATAGGCCCGGCTGAGCCTCTCCAACTCGCTGGTTGACAGAGCCTTCGGATCGCATATGACTCCACCCTTCCCTCCACCCAGTGGCAGGTCAACAAGGGCGCACTTCCAGGTCATCCACGCCGAAAGGGCACGCACCGTGTCGGCCGTCTCTTCAGGATGGAAACGGATGCCTCCCTTGGCCGGTCCTCTTGCATCGTTGTATAGAATCCTAAAGCCCTGGAATATTCTGACGGAGCCATCGTCCATGCGGACCGGAAAAGCCACGTGCACCTCACGCTTGGGCACTCGGAGTATGGCCCGCGTGGCGGGGTCAAGCTTCAGGATGTCCGCGCACTTGTCTATCTGTCTCTGTGCTACCTCAAATGGGTTATATACCGCCATGTTTTTACCTCCATTTCGCCTTTCTTAAGGTCGTATTGACCTGAATTGCACTCACTTGCATTGGGTCGTGAGGATGAAGCACCGA
>DAIQQD010000164.1:1628-4823 GCA_036787015.1 Chloroflexota bacterium | reverse complement strand
TGGCCGCATCAAAGCCCCACCTCGACTTGACTGCCTCATACCACGCTCCGCTCATGTGCAGCCAGGCATACTGCCACGTCTTCATCAGTTTGAGCAGAAATTCCTTGGAGAAGCAGTCGAAGGTCAGGTCTGGTCTGTATGGACCGCTATAGTCATTCATCTCTTCCGGCATTTCGTGTCCCCCTTTTCATTAGATCGGCTTCGATACCGCCGTTCCGCTACTCGTATGAGCCCGGGTCTCGACCCAGTCGCGTTTGCGAATCGAGAACAATCGGTTCGTCAAGAGTCACCTATTATGGTAAGGGCAAAGTCCCGGCCAATCAAGTTCTACCCGTGACCTCTATAACGTGCGCCGCTGGGGCCAACTCAACTGGCAAAGCGGCCTTCCACTGCCCCGGGCTTGAGTTGTGCGAGATGAATCCACCAGCACTTGACGGTGCAGGCTCGTAGCAGTACTATCCTGTGATTATACTTCGAGTATCGTATACTCACAACTTTCAGACACCCTCATCACGGGAGTTCGATTCGCTTCGCGGGAGGCGATGATTCCTCTGCCGGCTTCCAGGCAGCGCACTGCCGCGGGCGGACGGGAGTTCAGTAGCGTCCGATCGGGGTATCGCGAGCAGAGGCTCTAGAAGAACAGGCAAAGAACGGGAAGGAGGCACATGATGAAGACGCTGGTTACCGGCAGCACTGGGGGTGTTGGGAGTGCTTTCGTGGAGCGACTCCTAGCCAAGGGCTATGAGGTCCGCGCCCTTGCCCGCAAGACGTCAGATATCAGCCACCTCAGGACGACCAAAGCGGAGATCGTCTTCGGCGACATCACGGACTACGACACCCTGCCTCCCATCGTCAAGGGCATGGATATCGTCTTCCATTGCGCGGCCAAGGTCACTCCGGGGTGGGGAACCTGGGCTGAGTATGAGGCAACGACGGTCAAGGGCACTGAGAATGTGTTGAGAGCCAGCACTGAGGCGGGGGCAAAGCGTTTTCTGCAAGTCAGTTCTATGGCCGTGTATGGCGTCCCCTGCAGGAAAGAAGGCTTCCCGGCTAACGAGGATACACCTTGTGATGCACTCAAGACTCCAGAAAGGTTCTATGACTACTCCAAGCTCATGGCTGAACAGGCCTGCTGGGAATACCACAAGCAAGGCAAGATCCAGGTATCCATGATAAGGATTGGGTCTAGCTATGGGTTGAGAGATAGACTGCTCTGTGAGAAGAACTACATCAATACGCTGGGGCCGTTGGTGGTGTTTCCGGGATCACGCAATCCGCGCTATGCGATCGTGAACTCCCATGACATAGCGGAGCTGGCCATCCTGGCCGCCACCAGTGACAAGGCCGTGGGCCAGGTATACAACGCGGCTGGGCCAGACGTGGTTACACTCAGAGACTTCACCAAGGCCATGGCCAAAGCTCAAGGCGGGCCCAAGATCATGGTTAACATGCCATACTCACTGGCCCATTTCCTCGGCGGACTCATGGAAGCCTTCGCCAGGCTGCGGCGGTCAAAGCAGCCGCCATTCCTTACTCGCTACTACATAGAGCAGCTTGACGAAGACGGACTTCTTGATGGCTCAAGAGCCAAGAACGAACTGGGATGGGCGCCCCAGATCACACTAGAAGAGGGCGTAAAGCAATACGTGCAGTGGCGTCGATCACGCGGGCGGGAGTAGCCGGCTGCAGCTGACCGCTCCGCGCTGTTGGATAGGATGTATACCCCTCCTCCGCGTCTGTTCAGAAGCTCCTGCAAAGTGTGTTGGAGGGTGATGGAACACGGTGGTGCCACGATCGCGCGGATTCAAGACTCTTGGCGTTTGCATGGCTCACCGGGCTCTTATATGACTCCTTCCGCTTTGAGCTGAGCAAGTTGTTCGTTTGTGAACCCCAGAAGACGGCTGTAAACCTCCTGATTGTGCTCTCCCACCTCGGGTGCCGGCATTTCGATCGCTCCCGGAGTCCCGGACATCTTTATGGGCACACCCGGTAGGGGAATCTTTCCAATCCCGGGGTACTCTATGTCGATCAGCATGTCCCTGGCCTTGACCTGGGGGTCGCTGACCATTTCAGCGATGTTGTTCACCTTGGAACAAGGCACCCTGGCCTGGTCCAGAATCCTGATCACCTCGTCAACAGGCTTATCCTTGAGCCACTCCTCCAGGACGCTCTGGATTGCCAGGCGGTTCTCGTAGCGAAGCCTGTCATTTCCAAACCGGGAGTCTTCTTTGAGGTGCTCCCTCCCTATCGCCCGCAGGAATCTCCTCCAAATGGCAGTTCCCGTGATGCCAATCATCACCCACCCGTCTTTGGCCTTCAGGCAATTGGTGAAGTTGTAGTAGCTGGCGTTCCCCTGCTGGCCCCGCACAATGCCCGAAACCTTGTACTCCGCGGCCACGGCCAAACCAGCCACGCAGGCTACTGCCACATCCAGCAAAGCAACGTCTATGAATTGGCCCTTGCCTGTTCTTTGCCGATGGTAGAGAGCAAACATGATGCCCAGTGCAGCATGAGAGCCAGTGCTGAAGTCAACCCAGGCGGAGCCTGATCTCGTTGGGGCGGTCTCCGGGAACCCTGTATAGCTCATGGATCCCGAGAGCGCCTGCGCGATGGTGTCAAAGCAGGGCCTTTGGGTGTATGGACCCGTGGAGCCAAAACCCGAGACCTTGGCTACTATGATCGACGGGTTGAACCGTGTCAGAGACTCGTAGCTCAGCAGGCTCTCTTCCGGTGAGCCACTGACATAGCTATGCAACAGCACATCACTATTCTGCACGAGCCTCTCCAATATCCCCTTGCCCTTGTCACTCAGGGGATCCAGTGTGATGCCTCGCCTGTTCTGCAGGGTGACCAGGGCGAGCATCGCCTGGCCATTGGGGGCAAAGGGCCCGAAGTTCCTCTCTTCCTCGCCGGCTGGCCTCTCCACCCTGATGACCTCAGCACCCATGGCAGCCAGGAGGGTAGCTGCATAGGGGCCAGCAAACCAGCGGGAGAAGTCAAGAACCCTTACGCCTGTCAGTACCTTTTCCAATGTTCAGCCTCCTTGCCTTGATTCTGCCATTGCTAGACTACAGCAGAGCAGCAGTCCTCAACTATGATAAATCAAAGCCGGCGTCTTTGAAGACTCGGCTCACGGAAATCAGCCCGCGCCAGTATCCCTCCAACCCCGGCTTGACCGCTAGGATCCAATTTGTT
>DAIQQD010000164.1:0-1528 GCA_036787015.1 Chloroflexota bacterium | reverse complement strand
GACTTCAGTTTGCGGTCGTAGTCAATTATGGCCTGCTTGTACTCCCGGTGAATCCATCCATTGGAGATGGCCTTCATGAGGCCCCCTTGGTCTTCGATCTTCTTGACGTACTCCCAGGCCCTCTCCTCTAGTTCGTTCGTTAGAGCCTCAACATAGTAGGAACCTCCGAGCGGGTCGATGGTATTGGTAACGCCGCTCTCCAGGCCTACTATCTGCTCTGTCCGGATCGCCAGAAGCATCGCTTGTTCCGTCGGGAGGCACACGGCTTCATCATAGCCGTTGGCATGTATGGACTGGGCGCCACCGAGAACCGCCGCTAGAGTCTGGTAGGCGATACGGATGACGTTGTTGAGCGGCTCCTGATGAGTATGCGTGGAGCCGGATGTCTGGACGTGCACCCGGAACTGGCCACAGGCTGGATCCTGGACCCCGTATTTCTCGTTTATGATCTTGCGCAGCATGCGCCGGGCCGCACGTAGTTTGCAGGCCTCCTCGAAGAGGTCATTGTGCGCGGCCATGTTGAAGGCGAATCTCTTGCAGAACTTGTCCATGGGAACCCTGCCCCGGCGTTTCCCCTCTTCGCAGATCTGAATGACATCAGCCATAAGCATGCCCAACTCCTGGATCGCGCTGATGCCATTGTCTCTGGGGTTGTAAGAGTTCATGCATATGGGGTACCAGCGCGGTGCGTGCTGAGCGCACCATTCGATGAGATCCACTGAGAGTCGGAGGTAGGCTTCCGGCGGTGGCTGATTGGCACATTCCATTGAACTCCAGGTCAGCATGTCGTAGGCCGTTGTCCCTCTGACCTGATCAAGAGGTATGCCTCGCCTTTGTGCCATGGCGAAATAGGCGGGCGTCAGCAAACCACAAACCCTGTCCGCCAGATAGGTCGAGCACCTCTCTATTGGCAGATCTTTGAATACCGTCTCCATGTCCTCAATGGAGTAGATGGGAACGCCGGCGTGGCCGATGTCGTGCTCGACCCTGGGATCATCCGGGTCCATCCCGGAAGCAGTGGAGATATCGGGAGCAATAGAGAAGCCCGTTTGCCCTAGGGCGTATTCTTCCTTGTAGCGGGCGTTGGTGGCCTCCGGGCTGTCGTAGCCTGTCAAACGCCTGATGGTCCATAGCTGGCCGCGGTACATGCTGGCATACACTCCCCTGGTGTAGGGAGGTTTGCCTGGGGCACCGATGTCCTTCTCATAGTCGATGTTCTTCACATCCTCTGGGGTATAGATGTCCTTTATAGGAATCCCAGAGGTTGAGCATATCTGCCCGTTACTCTTCTCAGCCATTTATTCTCCTTTATCTCTACAGACTTTGAATCGGGCGCATTCCTGGTTTGTCTGGTCCAGTGGCAAGTCAGGATGCCCAGGTACGTGTGGCCTTGGCCGCTAGCCCTCGTACGTCTTAAGGTACTTCTCTATCAGCTTGGTCGGCTTCCACCACTTCTTGAGGCCCATGTCCTCGGCCACTTTGTTGGCAGCGATGTAACCGGGCCCTCCGGTGACCATTCCACCAGGAT
>DAIQQD010000163.1:0-4836 GCA_036787015.1 Chloroflexota bacterium | reverse complement strand
CCGGACTGCTCTGTAGACGCACGGGTGCGCAGAGGGGCAAAGCCCCTTTGCCGGGAGTCCGAGGGTGCCCCTCGGTTTCTTAACCTCCCCCCAAGAGTGGGGGGCAGGGGGGTTGAACATCAGAACAAGGGGGTGAACAAAGTGGCGAAACTGGACGGCAAGGTTGCCATTATCACAGGGGCCGCTGACGGCATAGGGGAGGCTTCAGCGAGACTGTTCATTCAGGAAGGAGCGTGCGTCGTCCTGGCTGACATCGATGACGAGAAAGGGCAGGCCGTCACCAAGGAACTGGGCCGGCCTGCGCTCTACCTTCACACGGACGTCACTCTCGAAGCCGACATAAAGGCCGCTATCGACCTGGCGGTTCGGGATTTCGGCCGGCTCGACTGCCTGTACAACAACGCCGGCGGCGCCGGCATGTTTGCCCCGATCCAGGACATCCCGGTGGAGGCCTTCGACCGGACAATCGCTCTCCTCCTGCGCGCGGCATTCATCAGCATCAAGTACGCCGCTCCCATCATGAAAGCTCAAGGCTCGGGAAGCGTAATCAACATGGCCAGTGTTGCCGGCCTCCAAACGGGCGACTCCGATCACAGCTACGCCGTCGCCAAGGCTGGCATCATCCAACTTACGCGCACAGCTGCCATGGAGCTAGGGGAGAGCAACGTAAGAGTCAACTGCATTTCGCCCGGATTCGTCGTCACCGGAGCGTTTCAGAAGGCGGCGGGCATGACGCGGGAAGCCTACGCCCGTAGGCTTCCGAAGGTGAAAGAGCATTTCGCTACGTTCCAGCCGATTCGACGGGCATGCCTACCAGAGGACATCGCCAAGGCGGCACTATGGCTGGCCAGCGATGACTCGAGCTTCATGAACGGTGCGAACCTGGTCGTGGACGGGGGGTTGTCGAACGGAAAAACCTGGACTCAGTGCCTGGCGGACATGGGTCAGATAGGAACCGTCTTGCTGGGCTGAGCCGCCACTCTCCCTGAATCAGATGGCGGCGCGTCCAGCGCTCGCCGAGGAACCGACCTGGGACTCCTCCACGACCAGACGCGGTTTCCGCTTGCACTGCCTCCGGGCCGGCATTGCCTAGCACTTCTCAGCAGTCCCTGGCCGCTGAGACGTGAGTGAGACACCCTCACGGGCCAGCGAGACGCGCCCTGGGTGTCGCAGATACTCGGGAGATGGACTTAGTCTATTATAGTCTTAGCTATCATGATCGCATCTGGTAGGACTAATATTGGTAGCACCCAGCAACACACGAGGGCATGAGACCCGTTCATCAAAGGTGCCTACGCAATCAAGGCTGCCTGGATAGCCAATTCACGCGCCCCCGCCAACCGACTCACACACGAGTGACCTCCCTCAATCCCGTTGAGAGGATTCTGATAGCCTGACAGGGGCGGCTGAGACTGCCGCGTGACTCAGGCAACCTAGACTGCAGTAGGACTGCATCGATAGCGTCATGTGCATGCAACGGGGCGATTGGATGTCGCTGGCCGTCACTGAACAAGGTGGCCTCGCACACTCGTTGACGAGGCGGACGATCGGATTTCCGCGCAACAGCGGTGGTAGGCGTGACCAAGTGCAAGGCTGGCTTTTCGACGTGTGAAAGGGGGACCAGGCGAGATGAGGATTGGGCATAGACATGTCAGGGTCAGCATCCTTTTCAAGATGCTGGTGGTGTTCTTGCTCGTGATCGCTACCTTTGCCTGCTGGTGGTGCTACTGGGCATTGCCCAAGTTTCAGGCGGACAAGGTGCGGGATGCTGAGGTCAGGACGCAGAACGCCGTGGAGCTTGCCTGGGGCGCGCTCAACTACGTGTACCAGATGGAGCAGTCGGGGCTGTTGCCACGAGATCAAGCCCAAGCCTACGCGCTGGTTGCAGTAGGCGGGCTTCAGTGGGACACCGGAGACGGAGACGGCACTTTCTGGATCAGCGACTCCAGCCCGGTGTTGCTGGTGGATGCCAAGAATCCAGGCTTGGTGAATACAAACGTGGCCGATGTCACCGATGAAGACGGCAATTTCATCTACCGGGATTTCACAGCCATAGGGCAGAACCAGGGGGAAGGAGGGTACACCTACCGCTGGGACACCGGAGACGGCGTGGTGACAAACATGTCCTATGTCAAGTCCTTCGAGCCATGGGGGTGGGTTGTAGGCACCAACGGAATGGACAGAGGGACCCTCATCGCCCAGTACAGATCCTGGAGGGATGTCCTGGGCATGACCCTGGGTGGCATCTGTTTCGCGTCTCTGTTCATTGCCTGGTTTGTCACACGAGCCACCATCGGCAAGCCGTTGGCGGCGCTGGTCAAGACTTCTGAAGCGCTGGCCGAGGGTGACGTGAACCAGGAGATCAAGGTGAAGGCAAACGACGAAGTGGGGGATCTGGCAGCAGCCTACTCGAGAGTCATTGAATATATGAAGGAGATGGCGGAGGCCACGGGCAGGGTCGCGGATGGCGACCTGAGCGTCGAAGTCAAGCCCAGATCGGACAAAGACGTGCTGGGGCACGCCCACGCCCGACTCATCACCGGGCAACGCGATCTCATCGGCAAGTCAAAGTCGGCAGCGGCGAATGTGGCTGAGGCGAGCAAGCAGTTGACCAGAGCCTCTGAGCAGACGGCGCAAGCCACCCAGCAGATAACAGCCACCATCCAGAGCGTGGCCAGGGGAGCCAGTGAGCAGTCGTCCACACTGCAGCGTACAGCGCAGGGTATGGAGCAACTGACTGCGGCGGTCAACCAGATTGCCGCCGGTGCTCAGGTGCAGGCCAGAGGCGTAGAAGAAGCCTCGAGCCTCATCAAAGAAGTGTCGGTGGCCATTGCAGAAGTCTCGGCCAACGCAGAAGCCGGCACTGAGTCTTGGGGGGTCACTGCCACCTCCGCGGCCGAAGGCGCGCGCAAGACCCACGAGACAGTCGAAGGCATGGTCAAGATAAAGAGGGCCATGGACCTCGTTTCCGTGAAGGTCAGTGATCTCGGCGGGAGGTCCCAGGAGATCGGTAAGATCGTAGCCACGATTGACGACATCGCGGCTCAGACAAACCTCCTCGCCCTGAACGCGGCTATCGAGGCCGCCCGCGCCGGGGAACAGGGCAGAGGCTTCGCTGTTGTAGCCGACGAAGTGAGGAAGCTGGCGGAGCGTTCGTCGATGGCCACCAAGGAGATTGCCTCCCTGGTGGGCGGGATACAGGCCAGCCTCCGGGATGCAGTGAGTGCCATGCAGCAGGGCAGCAAGGATGTTGAGACCGGCTACATGCTGGCAGCCGATGCGGGCTCGTCTCTGGATGCGATTCTGGAGAGATCGCAGTCCGTTGGAAAGCAGGTTCAGCGTATATCAATCGCCGCCAAGCAGTTGAACGCCTTCAGTTCCGAAATGGTCGAGGCGATCGACCGGATCAATAGGATCGTGGAGCAGAACGCAGCGGCCACCGAGCAGATGAACGAGGACTCCAGGACCGTCTCCGCTTCTGTGGGCAATTCGGCCACCATAGCCGAAGACAACAGCGCCGCAGCTCAAGAAGTCTCGGCCTCCGTCGAGGAGATGTCGGCGCAGGTGGAAGAGACGCTGGCTGCCGCCCAGTCCCTGACCGACATGTCTGACGAGATGGAGAAGTCCGTCTCAGTGTTCAAGATCAGCTAGAAGGTCTTCCCGCTTTTCGGCGTTTTGCAGGAGAGCTGGAGTACAGAAGAAATCATGGGGTCGCCGCTCAATTGAGCGGCGACCTTCCGTTTTCCCGAGCCCACCGCTTGACCATCCGGTCAAGACGTGGTATTAGCTGGAAGAGGAAGCTATGAACAGCCGTCAGATAATCGAGTACATTGACCAGAACCCGCACTGCGCGGTCGATGACCCTCAGGACAGCCGCTATTGCGCTTGTGAGGACTGCACAAAGGCGCGTGAATGGATCAAGGCACACCAGGACTTGTGGGAGATCTACCAGACATTCGGGAAGTACAAGGCTCTACGGGCACTCTAGCGGATCGCTAGCCAGTCATCCCCCGCCGGTAGCAAAGAAGATGTACAGCTCATCGCCGTCCTTCAGCGTCTTCGAGTACTCGCTCAACAGCAGCTTCTCCCCATTGACGAAGAACTGCATCAATCCCAGCAGCTTTCCGTCCTTGTCGTAGACCCACTTCCTCATCAAGGGATACCGCTCCACCATGATCCGCAGGCATTCCAACGGGTTGGACCCCGTCACCTCGAAGACCTCGGGTTCTCGTTGAAGCTCACTAAATTGCCGCAGGAGACGTGATAGCTTGACCTTCACTGTCATCTGATAGTCCTCGCCCCAGAAATCAGGTGAGTCCATTCTATCATCTCGGCTGCGGTCAATGCATCCGACTGGCAGCGTGGCCCGGAGATCTCAAAAGAGTGGCCCCCCACCCAAGGGTGGGGGGCCACTACACCAACTACGTTCGTCGTGTCTCGGCGCTACTTGTACAGCTTGGCCGCCAAATCATTGAGACCCAGCCTAGCCAGCGTCTCCTGGGTCGGGCGTCCGTCCGCGGCCAGTCCCCTGGCCGGGTAGAACTCTTCCATCATCAGTTTCATGTCCGGCACTGATCCGGCCGCTCCACCTTCCGTGGCAGATATGAGGAGCCGCTGCGGTAGCTTGTCATCCTTAACCGTCATCCCCATGAGGTTGTTGATGCCGCGCTTCATGTGCCATATCCGCTCGCCACACTCCGCCAGTTCCGGGAAAGTGTAGTCGAACCCGCTCGACGTGACCATGAGGTCTACCAGGTCTTCGGCGTTGATTGCGCCTGTTACCATGTAGCAGAGTATGGCAGCATTGTATACCGCGCCGTAGTCCTGCGCGCCCTT
>DAIQQD010000162.1:0-4860 GCA_036787015.1 Chloroflexota bacterium | reverse complement strand
ACGAACAGAGGCATGGCGATGCCCATTCCAATCCCGGTGACCACGATAGCGAACACGGCCTGCGCATGACTGGTGCCGGGATTCATAAAGGAGAGCAAGAACAAGCCGGCCGCCATTATGGCCAAGCCGATGATAGCCTGGATGCGATAGTGACCGCCAAGCCGCGCGACCGCCTGCCCTGACAGCGTGCTGGCAACGACCATGGCTAGCATCTGCGGCATCAGGAGCGTGCCGCTGTACGTCGCCGACCGTCCCAGGACACCTTGGAAGAAAAGAGGAACAAAGAGGATGATCCCGAACATGCCCATGCCGATGCAGAAGCGGACGACAACCGCCACTGTGACCGTCCGGCTGCGGAACAGACCCAGAGGCATGATGGGCTCTGCGGCTTGCGATTCCACCAGTATGAAGGCTATGAGCATGACCGCCGATAGGGACAGCGCACCGATCACCTGCGGCGATTGCCATTCATACTCCGACCCCGCCCAGGAGAGCCCTATGATAAGCAGGGAAATACATAGCACCAGGGCTGCCATGCCCAGGAAGTCCAGCTTGTGCTTGACCTGGAGAGGCCGGACATCGGGGAAGAAACGAATGAAGGCCAGCACCACTGGGATACCCAGGGGAAGGTTGATGTAGAAGATCCAGTGCCAGGAAATGTTATCCGTGATGAACCCGCCCAGGAGCGGGCCAACAATGGAGGAGAGACCAAAAACGGCCACGATCAAGCCCTGGTACTTGCCGCGCTCACTTGGCGGGAACAAGTCGCCGATGACAATGAACGCATTGGCCATCATGATGCCGGCGCCTATGCCTTGAAAGCCACGGAAGAGGATCAGCTGGGTCATGTTCTGGCTGAGGCCGCAAAGAGCTGAGCCGATCAGAAAGATGATGATGCCGACGATGTAAAACCACTTCCGTCCGTACATGTCCGTCAGCCGGCCGACAATGGGCATCATGATGGTGGCCGTCAGCAGGTAGGCAGTGGCCACCCACGTATAGTGTTCGAAGCCCTTAAGGTCGGCGATGATCTTTGGCAGGGCGGTGCCAACAACTGTCTGGTCCAGAGCGCTGAGGAACATGGCCAGCAGCACGCCGCCCAGAGTGATGAACACCTGACGCCGTGGTAGATTGTGGAAACCCAAGGGGACAGCGCCGGGAGTTGCCTCACTTGAAGGCGGGGGATTCGGCTTCCCTTCATAAGTAGGGAGGTTGGGGTTGTCGCTCATCTATGCTCACGGGTTTCTGACATTCGAATCATCCAATGGATCACGTCTGAGTGACCCCGCTAGGAGAGTCATCAACCCCCTTGTCCCCCACTCTTGGGGGAAGAAAAAAGGGAATCTGGGGGACACCCCCCAAACCCCCGGCAGGAGCTTCTCCTGCACCTCTTCGTCAGACTCTCTGGCAATCAACCGTGTGTAGTATACGCTCCGTGGAAGAAACACGGCAAACCGAGGCCGTACAGCACGAGTCTTGTGATGACAATGGGGTATCAGTATAATCTAGGAGCATGACCGCACCGGAGTCTCCAAAGGGCTCACTGGACTCTCCTAAACCGACGGAAACGGCCACCACTGATCACCGGGTTGCCACCAGCGATGACGTCGAGTTATCTACATACCTCGAAATCGCCAAGGAGAAACGTGGCGAGCACCCCATCCCTCAGAAAGGAGTCGCCCCTGGGGCGGAGCGTGACGCCGTCGTCGTCTTTGACTTCGGCTCGCAGTACAGCATGCTCATTGCCAGGCGGGTGCGCGAGTGCCAGGTCTACTGCGAAATAGTGCCCCACGACACGCCGTGGTCGAAGATCGCCGGCCTTCGTCCCAAGGGGTTCATCCTCTCCGGCGGCCCGGCCAGTGTCTACGACGCCGGGGCACCCCAGGCCCCCGGCTACGTCTTCGAGAGCGGCGTGCCTGTTCTGGGAATCTGCTACGGGATGCATGCTATGGCCCAGCAACTGGGCGGGAAAGTCGTCCACTTTGAGAAGAGGGAATACGGGCACGCGACACTCCACTTGAGCGCCGACTCGCCTCTGTTGGCCTACCTCCCCTTCTCTCTGCCGGTGTGGATGAGCCACGGCGACCAAGTGGTGGAGCTTCCGCCCGGCTTCGTCTCGCTGGCGTACACCGACAACTGTCCCACAGCCGTGATGGGCAACGACCAGGGCTTCTTCGGCCTGCAGTTCCATCCGGAGGTAGTGCACACGCCGGATGGGAAGACGATACTGAAGAACTTCCTCTACAACGTCTGCGGCTGCCAGGGCAACTGGACTGCCAAGAACTTCATTGCCGAGAGCATCGAAAAGATCAACGCCCAGGTAGGATCAGGGAAAGTAATCTGTGCTCTTTCCGGAGGAGTCGACTCTGCGGTCGCCGCCACGCTCATTCATCAGGCAGTCGGGGACCAATTGACCTGCATATTCGTAAACAACGGCCTGCTGCGCCGCGAGGAACCCGAGCGGACCATCAACGCCTTCCAGAGAAACCTGAAGATGAACGTCGTCGATGTCGATGCCACTGACAGGTTTCTCGGGAAGCTTAAGGGAGTGATTGACCCGGAGAAGAAGCGCCACGTGGTCGGCGAAGAGTTCATACGCATCTTCGAAGAGGAGGCCGTCAAGATAGGCAAGGTAGATTTCCTGGCGCAGGGCACTCTCTACCCCGATGTAATCGAGAGCACGACGCCTGACCTGAAGGCATCCGCCAGAATCAAGTCCCATCACAATGTTGGAGGACTCCCAGCCAGAATGGCGCTGAAGCTGCTCGAGCCGCTGCGCTTTCTGTTCAAGGACGAGGTGAGAAGGGTCGGACTGGCCTTGGGATTGCCAGAAGACGTTGTGTATCGACAGCCATTCCCCGGACCGGGTCTGTCGGTGCGGGTCATCGGAGAAGTGACCAGGGAGCGTCTGGAGATTCTGCGGGCAGCCGATTGGATTGTCATGAATGAGATCAAGAGGGCCAACCTCTACCGCCAGCTCTGGCAGAGTTTCGCCGTGCTCACCAACGTCCAGAGCGTAGGCGTCATGGGCGACTACCGAACGTATGGTTACCTCGTGGCGGTACGGGCAGTGACCAGCGAGGATGCCATGACGGCGGACTGGGCCAGGATTCCCTACGATGTGCTGGGCCAGATATCCAACCGCATTGTCAACGAAGTGCCCGCTGTGAACCGGGTCGTCTTCGACATCTCGTCGAAGCCACCTGCCACCATCGAGTGGGAGTGAAAGGAGCAACAACGATGTCTTACGGCAATGGTGAAATGAGCGAAGCCGAGGAGAGAGAATTCGACCTGGAGATGCTACGGGAGGATCTCGTCGGAGAGCTGAACGCCATCAACCAGTATCAGGCGCATATAGAAACGCTGGAGAATGAAGATGCCATACGCGTGCTGGAGCACATCCGCGACGACGAGAAGGAACACGTCGCAGAACTGACCAAGCTGATCCAGAAGCTGGACACCACTCAAGCAGCCAAGTTCAAGAAGGAAGGCCTGTAGCCCCTGGGCGAGTGACAGCACAGGCCAAGTAGAGGCCGCAACTGACATCAGGGGCAGACATAGCCGCAGCCGTGCTTCACTCTGCCTGTCCGGTGCTAATCCCATGACGAAGTCGCTGAGACGTCCTGCATCAGATGCCGTTGACAGACTGCTCAACCCCAGAAGCATAGCTGTGGTCGGCTCTCTCAGAGAGGCCCGCTTCGGCGGCTACGTCACCGCAAGCAACCTCCTGCGCTTCGGCTACAAGGGCAAGATCTATCCCGTCAACCCCCAGTACGACACGGTCCTGGACCTCAAGGTTTACCCCAGCGTCAAAGACATCCCGGAGCCCATTGACCTCGTGGTCACCATGGCCGGAGCGGCGGCGGTCCCCAGGATCATCGCAGACTCGGTCCAGAACAAAGCCAAGGTGGCCATCATCATCTCGGACGGCTTCGGCGAGAGAAGCGATGATGGGAAAAGGCTGCAGCAGGAGGTCAATCGTATTGCCGAAACCGGCGGACTGCGGCTCCTGGGACCCAACACCATCGGCGTGGCCAATCCGGCCATTGGGCTGATAACGACGCCTTACAGAGTGACATACGAGAAGATGTTCACCGGCGGCGTTGCGCTCTGCGCTCAGACCGGCATGATTGGCCCGCAGAACCTGCCTCTGGAGGAAACGCGCTACGGCCTGAGCAAGATGTGCGACTTCGGGAACAAGTGCGACCTCGACGAGATAGACCTAATGGACTACCTGGCCAACGATCCCGAGACAAAGGTGATCGCCATGCACCTTGAGGTGATACGGGATGGGCAGTTGTTCCTGAAGAAGGCGAAGGAGGTCGTGGCCCAAAAACCAGTGATCGTCCTAAAGCCCGGCAGGACCAGAGAGAGCCAGAGAGCCATGGCCTCGCACACCGGCTCACTGGCCGGGGAAGACCTCGTCTATGACAGCGCCTTCAAACAGGCTGGCGTCATCAGGGTGGACAACCTCAGCGAGCTGATCGAGATACCCAAGGTGCTGGCTACCCAGCCGCTGCCCCGCGGCAATCGCCTGGCTATTGTTACCATATCTGGCGGCGTCGGGGTGATGGGAATAGACGTTGCCTCGACGCACGGCCTGACGCTGGCGCAGTTTTCGCGAGGGACTCTCGAAAGGCTCGCCGCGGTGTCTCCGGTGCTGGCCAGCAACCCCGTGGACCTGGGGCCGGGGTTGCCCGCCTATCAAGTCCCCGGAGGCGTAGCCTCGCGCTTCCCCGCGATGATCGAGGCTATACTGGATGATGAGAACGTTGATTGTCTGGCGATGGCCTGTCCCTGGGGCGTGCGCGGGAAGATACCGGAGGTGTTCGGTTCACTGGTCAAGCGGAACACGAAGAC